>CAYQRG010000044.1:0-10910 GCA_964419645.1 uncultured Eubacterium sp. | reverse complement strand
TAGCGGCAGGCTTTAATATGATTTACGGAGTAAATGAGACGAGAAATCTGCTGGTTCGGCGGTTTTGGGCGGTTGTATATACGCTGGTATTTATGCTTTCTATTGTGGCAGCCCTTGTGCTTTTGGTATTCGGCAATGGCATACAGGAAATTTTGACCGGGTATGTGCCGTTTCTTGCCCAGGCAACCAATCTTTTATTTCAGCTTCGGAGCCTGATCATGTTAGGCGTTTTAAGCTGTGTGTTTACAATCCTATTTCGGACACTGCCCAATGACAGAGTAATCACAGAACATAAACCAACGCTTAAGAATCAGTTCCCGGGAGGTTTTTTATGCGCTGTTTCCTGGTATCTTCTTTCGGCGGCTTTTTCCATCTATCTGGATTATTTTAACGGATTTTCCATGTACGGAAGCCTGACGACAATTGTTCTGGTTATGCTCTGGCTTTATTTTGGAATGTATATTATGATGCTGTGTGTAGAAATCAATGTGCTATATGGAGAACAGATTTTAAAAAAAGTAAAACGAAAATAAAAGCATATTCAGGCAGAAGGTTGTTTTATCTTCTGTCTTTCTTTATAATGAGGGTATGCATAACAGGAATTAGGATAAGAGGGGGAAAGAGAATGATACTGCAGAAAAAAATACAAAGAGTGGGAGCATGGATTCTTACAGTTTCGCTGATATTTGGAACCATACAGTTTCCGGCTGTGCAGACAGCAGCGGCAGAAGGAAATCTTGCTCTAAACGCCGTGGCATCTGCTTCCAGTTCGGAAGATGAATGGGGAAGAGGTCCAGAAAAATTAAATGACGGAATTTCTGATGTTACTTCTAATCGGTGGGCGCAGAGCGGTACAGGAGCTTCTGCATGGGTGCAGTTGGCGTGGAATGCACCTCAGACGCTGAAGAGCTTCCGTATTATTTGGGAGAGGCGGACTGCAGAAGCCTATCAGCTTGAAATTTCCGATGACGGTACGACGTGGAAACGGATTTCCGCTGTTCTTTCCACTCCGGAAAAAACGACAGTGGAAATTAATTTGGATGAAGCAAAGACGGCAAACTATCTTCGTTTGAATGTAACTTCCATACATGGAGACGAAATAGACGGTATGGCATATCAGTCTGTATCCATTCTGGAGTTTGAAGTATATGGGGCAGATATTCCGAATCCGGATCCGGAACATGCGCAGCAGATTAACGGATCACTGACCGGATTGGATAAAGTGCTTGCAGATATGGATACCCCTGTGGTGTCAAAAGGAGATAAAAATATTTATATGCCCAAAGTAGAGGGGGCATCGGTGCGTTTCTGCGCAGATTATGAACAGATCATCGGAGAAGACGGAACGATTTACACTCCGTTAGAAGATAAGACGGTAAGAGGATTTTATGAAATTACACCGGAGAATGGACAGGAACCGGTATCTTCCGGTGAATATACGATTGTTGTTCCGGGTGAATACGAGGAGAAGGGAGAAAATCAAAAACCTGACGTGATACCGACTTTACAGGAATGGCATGGCGGAACGGGAGATTTTATCCTGTCCAAAACAGGCAGAATTATTGTTGGAAATCAAAATCTAAAAGAGACAGCAGAAGAATTTGCCAAAGATTATAAAGATATTGTGGGAATGGACATTGCCGTAATAAACGGAACAAAATCTAACGTAAAACCCGGAGATTTTTATCTGTCGCTTACATCAGAGGAAAAAGGACTGGGACAGGAAGGATATATGATTTCTGTTGGTTCTTTTGTTTCCATAGAGGCAGAAGAGTCAGTGGGGGCGTATTGGGCAACCAGAAGCATTTTACAGATTTTAAAACAAAACCATAACAGGATTCCCAAAGGTTTGATCCGGGATTATCCGAAATACGAAGTCAGGGGTTTAAATCTGGACGTGGCAAGAAAGCCTTTTACTATGGAGACGTTAGAAGATTTTGCTAAAAATATGTCCTGGTATAAATTAAACAGCTTTCAGGTTCATCTGAATGACAATCTGATTTTTCTGGAAGACTATACCAATGGCACCCCAAGCGATGAAGGAAGACAGAATGCAATTGACCATGCATATGCAGGATATCGTTTGGAATCCGGAGTGACTAATACTTCGGGCAAGTCAGCTTCTTCCGAAGACTTGGTATATACAAAAGAAGAATTCCGTCGCTTTATCAAAGAAAGCAGAACGATCGGCGTGGATATTGTACCGGAGATTGATTTTCCAGCACATGCGCTGGCATTTACCAGAGTATTTCCGGAATATATGTCAGAGGGATATAATGCCACACAGGCAGCAGCCGGCAAATACAGATATCTGATTGACGAGCTGGATATTTCAAAATCGGGTGCGATTGAATTGGCACAAAAAATATGGGCAGATTATTTTGACGGGGCAGATCCGGTGTTTGATTTAGGGACAACGGTTCATATTGGCACAGATGAATTTTTGGGAGGCGGAGACGAAAGCGGCGAGGCGTTCCGCGTATTTTCCGATGAATTGATCAAATATATACAAGGCAGGGGCAGACAGGTACGTCTGTGGGGTTCATTGTCGAATAAATCAGGAACCACGGAAGTAACTTCCAAAGGCGTGCAGGCAAATATCTGGAGCCAGGACTATGGAACGGCAGCAGATATGTATCGTCTCGGTTTTGATTTAATCAATACGGTAGATCACTGGCTGTATATGGTGCCGAATGGTTCCGGAAACAGAGGCGCTTACGGAGATTATCTGGATATCGAAAATATGTATAAAAACTGGGTTGTAAATTCTATGTTTGATTATACGGTGCCTGCCGGGGATGATCAGATGCTTGGTGCATGTTTTGCAATCTGGCATGATAATATTGATACAAGAGCTAACGGATATTCCCAGTATGATGCATTGCTCCGTTACCTAGATACAGCTCCTGTATTTTCGGAAAAATTATGGGGAGACGCATCGGAACAATGCGAATATGAAGCATTTTCCCAAAAAGCTGCGGCGGCAGGAATGGCGCCGAATACAGTGATCGGAGCAGAAAATGATTATGTAACCGGTACGATTGCAGAGTATACATTTGAAGAAACAGAGAATCAGGATAGCAGTCCCAATCAGTATCATTTGACAAGGGTAAAAAATGCATCTGTGACAAATACAGATACGGAAGATGCAAATGGCAGTAAAGCGCTGCAGCTTAACGGAGGCGAAAGCTATGGGGAAACTCCTTTTGATCTGTTAGAGCCGGGAGCTGTCCTGACTCTGAAGGTGAAATTAGATGCCAATGCAGATACCCAAACCAGCGAGCAGATTCTCTGTGAATCCAAAGAAACCTTCGGGACAGATAATATAGAGGAACTGGATGTCACAGACCGAAATTATGCTATAAAGGCATCGGTAAATTACAGCGGCAAACTTGGTTTTTCCAGAGAAGGTTACGGTTATTTATTCAATTACAGCTTACCAAAGGGAGAATGGGTGGAACTGTCCTTTCACAGCGGAGTAAACGGACAGGCAGCTTTGTATGTAAACGGAACTATGGTAGATGACAATCCGGATCTGTATTATAAAAATCATCCGGATACAAAGAAAAAAGGAATCCATACGATGTTCATTCCATTTGGACGTATCGGCAGCAAAACAGACAGCTTTCAGGGACAGATTGCGCAGGCAGCAATTACCGGTATTAGAAAGGTTTCCGATGACAATACAATTTCAAAAGCAGATTTGAATGAAAAACTGGAAACATATAAAAACAGGACGGCAGACAAATATACCGATGCAAGCTGGGATGCATATGAAAAGGCATATCAGGCTGCAAGTCAGGTTTATGATTTTGCAGGCAGTACCAGTGAAGACCTTTCTTATGCATGGGAGCAGCTCAATAAAGCAGAGGAAGCACTGGAAGAAAAGCCGGCTGATTATCTGCAGGCGGCAGAGCTTGCCGTGGCAATTGAAAAAGCAGAAGCAATGCTGAAAAACACATCAGGTTATACAAAGGAATCCGTTGCCGCATTAAAAACCGCAATTTTGGCAGCAGTAGAAGCGCTTGAAAAAACAGATGCAGGATCGCATGAGCTTGCAGCGGCATTGACTGCATTGAAGGGCAGGTCTTTGGAAAAGGAGAAAACAGAGAAAAAGGAAGAGAGTATAAAAGACGGAGACTTTTTTGAATCAGACGGCATGAAATATCAGGCAGTAAATGCAGCTTTAGGCACTGTAAAATTGGTAAAAGGAAAAGATGCGTCAAAAGTTACCATTCATACCGTATCCTATAAAAACAAGCAATACAAAGTTACAGAAATTTCTGCCTGGGCGTTTGCAAACTGTAAGAAAAATCTAAAGAAAGTTACCATAGGTGCAAATGTGGAAACGATTGGCAAAAATGCTTTTAAAGGCTGCAAAAAGCTGAAAACAGTGATTGTAAAGAATCAATCGAAGTTAAAGAAGGTGGGTTCTGGCGCCTTCAAAAAGACCGCGAAACAGATTCAGATCAAACTGCCGAAGAATTTAAAGAACAATAAAAAGCTTAAGAAGCAGATTCAAAAAGCAGGAATTCAAAAAATAAAGTAGAGATTTCATTGAAATGAAGTGAGAAAAATTGTATAATTAATATACCTTAAGAGACCACTTCGAAGGAGTGTGTCATATTGGGATGCCCGGAGGGTATATTATTTAGGAAAAGGATGAAAGGGGGACATATTTTTATGTTTCATAAGAAATTGAAACGGGCAGGAGCTTTTATACTTGCAGCAAGTCTGGCATTTAGTGCAGTGCAGTTTCCTGCGGTGCAGACGAAAGCTGCAGACTCAGAAAATGCTGCAAGAAATGCAACGGCAACGGCGCTAAACGAAGAAGCGAGTACTACGCCGGCAAACAAAGTAAATGACGGGGATACAACAAGCAGGGAATCCAGGTGGTCATCTAAAATTAGCGGTGATCCCACATGGATACAGCTTCACTGGGATCAACCGCAGACTATGAAGAATATTGTAATTTACTGGGAACGCAGAAATGTGCAGAATTACCAACTTGAAGTTTCCAATGATGGTCAAAGTTGGGGTGAACCGGTTTGGTCGAACTCCGACTATCCGGCAAGAAATAAAGAGACTATCACGCTTGACACACCGGTTACGGCTTCTTATCTGCGTTTGTATATCGGAACGGTAAACAGAGACAGCGTAGATTCGTCAGAGACTGCATGGCAGACAGCGGCTATTTATGAAATTGAAGTATATGAAGATGAAATTCCGGATAGTAGAACAGAAGCCCAGAAAATAGCAGATGAAATTTCGGCTCCGGCTACAGTTAAAAAAGGCGATACGAAAATTTCAATGCCGAATGAGCTTCCGGCAGGAACGCAAGTTCGCTTCTGCGCAGATTATGAGCAGGTGATCGGAGAAGACGGTACGATTTATGCGCCGCTGGAAGATAAACAGGTAAAGGGATTTTATGAAATTACGCTTGCAGATGAAACTTCTGCAAAAACTGAGGAATTTACGATTACTGTTCCTGGACAGTATGCACCAGAGACGGATACAAATGAAAAGCCGGCTGTAATTCCGGAACTTCAGGAGTGGCATGGCAAGACGGGATCTTTCCTTGTAGATTCCTCCAGCAGAATTATTGTAAAAGAGGAAGAGTTGCTTGATACAGCTGCAATATTTGCAGAAGATTATGAAAAGATTACCGGAATGCCGATTAAGGTGATTTCAGGTACAGAAGAAGATGCAATCCTGGGAGATTTTTATTTTGCATTTAGTGAATCGGCAAATGGTCTTGGCAAAGAAGGTTATACAATAGATGTCAGTCATATTGTTAAGATAGAATCAGAAGAGACTACCGGAGCATACTGGGCGACCAGAACCATTTTACAGATTTTAAAACAGTCGAAAGGAATCCTTCCAAAAGGACTGATCCGGGATTACCCGAAGTATGAAGTTCGTGCGTTCAGTTTTGACGTAGGAAGAAAACCCTTCACATTAGATGCGGTCAATGAGTTTGCTGAAAACATGTCCTGGTATAAGATGAACAGTCTTCAGATGCATTTAAGTGATAACCTGATTTTCCTTGAGGATTATCCAAACGAGGAGACAGCAATTGAACAAGCATATGCAGGTTTTCGTCTTGAGTCAACAAAAAAGAGCAAGGTGACAGGAAAAACAGCAACATCGGAAGATGTTTTTTACAGCAAAAATGATTTCCGCACATTTGTGAAAGACAGTAGGGCAAGAGGAGTGGAGATTGTACCGGAGTTTGATATGCCGGCACATGCATTGCCGTTTACAAGGGCATTTTCAGAAATTATGTCAACAGGAGTTCGTACCGGAAGATATCGGATCGATGAATTGGACTTGACGCAAATGGTTACACCTGCATCACCGGGTGGTGAATCTGTTATGGATATTGTAAAGGGTATCTGGAATGAATATTTTGAAGGTGATGATCCTGTATTTGATAAAGATACAACGATTCATATTGGTACAGATGAATATCACGGAGTATCCGGACAGATAGGCATTGAATATTTCCGCAGTTTTTCAGATAGGATGATTGAATTTGTACAGAGTACAGGAAGAACAGTTCGTATGTGGGGAAGTCTTTCCAATAAAACTGGTGAGACTCCTGTTCGATCAGAGGGAGTTCAGCTTAATATCTGGAATACCGGATATGCAGATCCAAAAGCAATGTATGATTTGGGATTTGATTTGATCAATACATTGGAGGGACAGAATTATCTTGTACCCGCAGCCGGATATTACAATGATTATATTAATGCACAGGGGGTTTATAATAACTGGAAACCAAATGTGATTAATAACTTAACTATGAGCGCAGGTGATGACCAGATGCTTGGCGGCTGCTATGCGATCTGGCATGACAGTGTGGATACCCGTGCAAACGGTATTTCCCAATATGATTCTTTTGACCGTTTCTTTAAAGCGGTTCCTGCATATGGAGCGAAACTTTGGGGTGATGCAGAAGATCGGAATTATGCAGAATTTACGAAAGTGGCAGAAGAGACAGGAACAGCTCCAGGTACCACAATTTACGGAGAATTAGATTACGCAACATCTACTGTTGTGGACTATACCTTTGATGATACTCTGGAAAAAGATTCCAGCGCAAATGGATTTGATTTACAGGATTTGGAGAATGCAGAGCAGGTAAATGGCAGTGAAGCAGGCAAAAAAGCGCTTTATCTGAAGGGTGGAAAAAGTTACATAGAAACACCGGAAATGTTAGATCTGATCGGTTCAGATGCCGTTCTTACGATGAAAGTGAAACGAGATGTAGATTCTGGAGATGACGAACAGATTCTCTGTGAATCAAAAGAAGAGTTCGGAATTTATGGGACATATGCATTTAAGGCAGTTCAGAAAAATACCGGAAAGGTTGGCTTTTCCAGAGAAGGATATGACTATTCCTTTAATTATGAACTTCCCAAAGATGATACGTGGCATGTATTAGAATTCCACAGTGGACAGGAAACCGTGTCTTTATATGTAGATGGAGAATTGATTGATAATAAACATTATAATGCGGATGGCTCGTTGGCTACTACTACAAAAGGAGATAATACAGTAGTAATTTCATCGAATAACAATCCAGATATTTATTTTGACAATCATGCTACAACAGAATTAAGCGAAAAACTGACAAAAGAAGGAATTCGTAAAATAGCTACTATGTTGGTTCCATTGGGAAGAATCGGAAGCAAAACCAACAGTTTCAAAGGACAGATTGAATACCTGACGGTTGGAAGTGTAAAAGAAACTTCCGGAGAATATGGAAGTCTTTCTAAGATAGGCTGGCAAGGAGCTGCCTGCAGTACAGCGTCTGGAGAAGGATCTATTGAGGCTGTATTTGACGGCGATAAAAATACTTACTGGCATCAGAATTACAGTTCAGATGTCAAAGACGAAACGCAGGATAAAGATACCGTACATCCTGCTACAAAGGATCATTGGTTTGAAATAACCTTGTCGGAGGCAAAAGAGATTTCTAAATTGACCTACCTGCCGAGACAGGATAGTACAAACGGCCGCATTTATGAATACAGTATTGAAGTGACAACTCCTGAAGGTCAGATTGTAAATAGCGTGTCACATCAAAGCTGGGCAGACAATAATTCCTTGAAGACAGCCGTATTTGAGCCGGTTGAAGCGCAAAAAGTGAAATTAGTTATTCATGATGCAAAAGGCGGCCATGCTACTATTGCAGAATTGAATCTTTATGAAACTTCTGATGCTGATGAATTAAGAAATAGTTTGCGAGATGTTCTGACACGTGTGGAAGAGCTTGACGAAAATGATTATACAGAGATTAGCTGGAAGGATTTGTTGAAAGCGAAAAAAGAAGCAGAGCTGTTAATGAATGCCGAAGGAAGCGTAGATACAGAAGATTATATTTATGCTATTGAGCAGATTCAGAATGCAGAAGCGAATTTGGAAGAGATAGATTCTGCTACGAAAAAGAAGTATCAGGCTGCTGCACAATTAAAAGATCTCACAGAGCAGTTAAAATCGGAGTTTACTTCGTCTTCTTCGACTGAATGGATACAGTCTATTGAACAAGTAAAAGCGCTTCTTGCCAAAGAGAATGCAAATGCAGACGAAATCTCTAGCGGACTTCAGGAAATTGAAAAAACAAAAGATGATATGACAAAAACATCTTCTGCAAAGAAGACAGAGCTTACAAATGCAGTGACAACAGCAGAGACAAAACTTAAGAATACCGCAGGATTTACAAAAGCATCTGTAGAAGCATTGCAAAAAGCAGTTGCTGCTGCAAAAGCAGTCCTTCAAAAAGAGAAACCCGGATTTGATGAAATGAATAATGCTTTGAAGTTGCTTACCAGCACGACACTTGTAGCAGAAACTGACAAAGGTCTTAAAGATAACGATACCTTTGAAGCAGGCGGCATAAAATATCAGGTAATCAGCGCAGCTTCTCAAACCGTAAAACTTGTAAAAGGAAAGGATACGGCTAAAATTACAATTGATACAGTGACTTATAATAACAAACAATACAAAGTCACAGAGATTTCCACGAAGGCTTTCAGTGGCTGCAAGAAGAAACTGAAAAAAGTGACGATTGGCGCAAATGTAGAAGTAATTGGCAAGAATGCTTTCAAAGGTTGTAAAAAACTCAAAACAGTCACAGTAAAGAATAATTCCAAATTAAAGAGTGTTGGCAGCGGTGCATTTAAGAAGACTGCAAAGAATATCAGCATAAAACTGCCGAAGAATCTGAAAAAGAATAAAAATCTGAAAAAACAGATTCAGAAAGCAGGTATCAAAAAAATAAAATAAACATTTCATGTGTGAAGAAGGACTGTTAGAGAACAGATCCGTACTATATAGGCATCATGATTGAACAGATCATGATGCCTATATAAGTTTTAGGATACTCACCTGATTTAGCATGAAAAATTTAAGATTAACAGGAGGTTTTTATGACGAAAAAATTTTCACAGATAAGGAAGCGAAGCTTGAGTATTGTTATGGCAGGCACTGTGGCTGTTTCTCTTATCACAGTTCCTGCAGTACCTTCCTATGCCGGAGTAAATGATAAACCATATGTGACAAAAGCCGGCAGTATTTCAGTGTCCGAAGAGAGTGTTACGGAAAACCAGCCATTTACTTCCTATACGGCAGGCAGTAAAGGTTTTCGGATCCCTGCGTTAATTGCATTGGAAAACGGAGATCTTTTGGGAACCGCAGATGCCCGTTGGGAAAGATATGCGGATGGCGGCGGACTGGATACGATTGCGTCGGTTTCCAGTGATGGAGGCAAAACCTGGAATTATAGTTTTCCGATATTTTTTCCGGACAGCAATGGATTTTCCGGACATGATACGGCAGCACCTTACTGGAGTAATGCCACTACGATCATTGATTCCTGTATTTTGGAAGGACCGGATGGTACGGTTTACTGTTTTGCAGATGTAAATCCGACCGGAGCGACTACGCTTTACCAGAATAAAAATCAGTATGCAGTGGAGGAAGGTAGGAACGTAGAAAATTATATAGGAAATAATACGGATCTTCCCTGTAGGGGAGGTGTGGGAACCGGAACCGGATATATCACAGTAGATGGAAAACGGCGTCTTGCGCTAACGGATGTCTATAAGAATGTTTTGACAGAGCCGACAGATGACGATTTAGAAACATATCCCTATTATGTAGGAGATTTTCAAAACGGATATGCGCCAATTCTGCAAAGATCAGACAATGCTCCCTCAGGTTATGGTGTAGATGAGTGGTACAATCTCTATTCCATTAACGATGCGGGAGAATATGTAGCTGACCTGACACAGATGCAGGTAGTGTCTCCTGAAGTTAATTTTGATCCTGTTCATGAAATACAGCAGAACGTATATTATGAAGGTTCCAAATTTCACATATATTGTATCGCCCATATCTGGATGGTGACTTCTAAGGACCATGGAAAGACATGGACAAACCCGCAGGATATTAATGACCAGGTGAAAAGACACACGGAGGAGCATGCGATTCTTGTTTCACCCGGCAAGGGAATTGTTACGAGTGATGGCACGATCCTGTTTGGTGTGTATGACAACTACGTAACGGCTGCAAGCCAGAATGCCAGTATCGTTTATTCTTCTGATCGTGGAAAAACGTGGAAACGATCCAATGATGTACCAGATATGTGGTCTTCTGAAAATGAAATTGTAGAGATTCAAGACGGCAAGGGTACGCTTCGTATGTTTTTCCGTAATGGAAATGGAACCATGTGTTATGCCGATGCCAAAAAAAATGACAATGGAGAATATGAATTTGAAAGTGTCACAAACACGAAAATGTCGATTGGCGCTGACTGTAATCTGTCGGCTCTTTCCTATTCTAAAAAGATAAATGGAAAGCAGGCGATTATGGTGGCATGCCCAAGCACCGGACGTTCCAATGGA
>CAYQRG010000043.1:667-10964 GCA_964419645.1 uncultured Eubacterium sp. | reverse complement strand
ATGACGATAGAAGAAATCATTCATGGTGAGTCAAAAAATATAGAATTTAAAGTAATGCTTCCTGAGAAATCAGAGAAATATATGAAGACTATCGTTGCCTTTGCCAATACCCAGGGAGGCCGCCTGATAATAGGAATTGACGATAAAACACGGGAAATCGTCGGAGTAAACGAGGATATGGTTTTTGATAGGATGGATCGCATTGCAAATGCTGTTTCAGATTCCTGTGAACCTCAGTTAGTTCCGAACATTGAACTACAGACCATAGAAAATAAAACAGTTATTGTTGTTACAGTTGCTCCGGGTCCAAACAGGCCGTATTATCTGAAATCAAAAGGGAAGAATGATGGAACCTATATCCGTGTTGCCGGTACGACCAGACTGGCATATCCTGAAAAAATCAAAGAGCTAGAGATGGAAGGAGCAAGAATTTCATGGGATGAATTAAGGTGTGTGGGGTATGAAGTTACTGAAGAGGCAGTAAGAAGACTTTGTGATGATATTATGGAATATCGAAAAGAAGCAGGACTGCCAAAACAAAATGTGACAAGGACGCAGCTTATAAATTGGAAGGTTCTGCAAGCAGGTGATGACGGAGAGGAGGCTTCAAATGCCTTTGTTCTACTGACGTCTGATTATTTCCCGTTTTCGAAAACACAATGCGCTGTATTTAAAGGAACGGAAAGAACCGTTTTTCTTGATAAACGGGAGTTTACGGGAGCAATTTATAAACAGATCGAAGAAGCAACTAACTTTGTTTTGAGGAATATAAGGTTAGGAGCAATAATAAAAGATCTTGTCAGAAAAGAATCTTATGAGCTGCCGGTTGAGGCAATCCGTGAGATGATCATTAATGCACATTGCCACCGGAACATGACGGATGATTCCTGTATTCAGGTGGCAGTCTATGATGATCGGTTGGAGGTAACTTCTCCGGGAGGACTTTATAATGGACTTACTTATGAGGAAATTATGAATGGACATTCCAGACTTCGGAACAGAACTATTGCAAATGTATTAAATCAAATGGGATTGGTAGAATCCTGGGGAACCGGTATTAGGAGAATCAGGGAAGCGGCTGGGGATTATAGACTTCCAATGCCTGAGTTTCAGGCTTTTGAAAATATATTTCGGGTAAATCTTTTTCGCTATCCTTTATTAATGCAGGATTTGGAAAGTACAAGAAAGAGATTAGAGCAGTATCAGAGAAAGTTTGGAGAATTATTGGAGAAAGATCGGAGAAGCATCGGAGAAGCATCGGAGAACTATCAAAATAGCATCGGAGAAACATCGGAGAAATATCAGCGTATTAAGAAAACAGGATTGAACGATACACAGCAGAAGATTTTGGAACTTCTTTTCAATGATCCACAGCTTTCTGCTGCAAAATTAGCAGAGCAGATCGGCATTGCAAGCAGAAATGTTGAATCAAATATTAAAAAATTAAGAGAACGGGGGATTTTAATTCGTCGAGGTTCACCAAAGAGTGGATATTGGGAGATTACGGTTCCTTCCACACCCGGGGCATTGTAGTCCGGACATTAACCTCCCACATTTCAAAATTTTTAGTTTCCAAATCAAAAAGAGTCTGATATAATAGATTATCATATCACTAGGAGGCATTCAAATGGCTGAAGATAGAAAAGGATTTAAAATCAAAGACGATAAATTAGGCGAAGTCAAGATTGCAGATGAGGTAGTTGCAATCATTGCAGGACTTGCCTCTACAGAAGTAGATGGCGTCAGCTCCATGGCCGGGAATATCACCAATGAACTGGTCAGCAAATTAGGCATGAAAAATCTTTCCAAAGGCATCCGTGTAGAAGTATCAAACGGAATCGTTCGCGTAGACGTGGCGCTGAACATCGCATATGGATATGCGATTCCCGATGTATCGGCGAAAGTACAGGAGAAAGTTAAGACAGCGATTGAGAATATGACAGGATTGGAAGTGTCCTGTGTAAATGTCAGAATTGCCAGTGTTGACATGGGAAAAAGCAAGTAAAGGTGTCGAATGGCACCTTTACTTGCTTTTAAAGGATGTTTTCAAAAAGGGGAGAAAGTCATATGACAAGAAGAGAAATCAGAGAGCAGGTTTTTAGTATTTTGTTCCGTATTGAGTTTTATCCAAAAGAAGAACTGCCGGAACAGCTGCAGTATATTTCAGAGGATTTGGATGCAGCGGATCCGGATGTTGCCTATATCCAGAACAAGATTTTGGCAGTTGCAGACAGGGTGGAAGAGATTGACGGGATGATCAATGAAGTTGCCCGGGGCTGGAAGACCACCCGAATGGGCAAAGTGGATCTGACTTTGCTGCGGCTTGCCGTTTATGAGATCAAATTTGAAGATGATATTCCCACAGGCGTAGCCATTAACGAAGCAGTGGAACTGGCCAAAAAATACGGAACGGACGATTCCTCTTCCTTTGTGAACGGAATCCTGGCGAAGATCCCATGAGAAGAAACGCATATTCCGTAAGTCAGGTGAATGCATACATTAAAAATATGTTTGCCCAGGATTTTATGCTGCATAGCATATGCATAAAAGGGGAAGTATCCAACTGTAAATATCATTCATCAGGACATATTTATTTTACAATTAAAGATGAAAAAGCAGCGATTGCGGCTATTATGTTTGCCGGTAACCGAAGAGGCCTTTCGTTTCAAATGCGGGAAGGGGATAAGGTTCTTGTTACCGGTTCCGTTGAAGTTTACGAAAGGGACGGGCGATACCAGCTTTATGCAAAGGAGATACAGAAAGACGGAGAAGGAAGTCTTTATCTTCAATTTGAGGCATTGAAACAGACTCTTTTGGAAATGGGCATGTTTGCAGAAGAGTACAAAAAACCGATTCCGAGATATATCCGGACATTGGGAGTTGTAACGGCGCCTACCGGAGCGGCCGTTCAGGATATCCGCAATATTGCAGGCAGAAGAAATCCCTATGTGCAGCTTATTTTATATCCTGCCAGAGTACAGGGGGAAGGAGCGGCAGAAAGCATTGTAAACGGTATCCGGGCTTTAGACCAAATGGGTGTAGATACCATTATCGTAGGAAGGGGCGGCGGTTCCATAGAGGATTTATGGGCTTTTAACGAAGAGATCGTGGCCAGGGCGATTTTTGATTGCCAGACGCCGGTGATTTCCGCCGTAGGACATGAAACGGATACGACGATTGCAGATTTTGTGGCGGACCTTCGGGCTCCTACGCCTTCGGCCGGAGCAGAGCTTGCCGTTTATGATATATCGGAATTGTTGGATGAATTAGACAGTCTGCAGTACCGGCTGCGTCACACGATAGAATGGAAAGCAGAATCCGTAAGAAACCGTTATCAGAGGCTTTCCCAGGCCCTTGCCATGAAAAGCCCAAAGCATCAGCTGAACGAAAAGAGACAGTACGCGCTGAATCTGGAAGAGAAGCTGGAGCAGAAAATCTGCGGCAGGATCAATGAAATGCGGTATCGGCTGGGCATGCTTGCAGAACGGTTAGACGGCGTGTCGCCGGCGAAGAAGTTAAGCCAGGGACTTGCTTTTGTCACAGACCGGGAAGGGAAACGAATCAGTCGTGTTTCCCATGTCGAGTCGGGAGATGAAATTAGGATCCGTCTGCAGGACGGAGTGATGACTGCTGATGTCAAAGAGAGAAAGGTAAATGTATGACAGAGGAAAAACAATCCTCTTTAGAGGAACTAATGGAAGAAATAGAAGATATTCTGGACAAAATGGATGAGAAAGAGATTTCGCTGGAGGATTCCTTTCTTTTATATGAAGAAGGCATGAAAAAGCTGAAATTGTGTAATAACCGGATTGACCAGGTGGAGAAGAAAATGCTTGTGATCAATGAAGAAGGAGAACTTCAAGAATTTGAGTAAGCGGAGGTACGGCAGATGGATATGCAGTTGGAATTGAAAAAAAGGGTTTTAGAAATCGAAGAAATTCTAAAGCGGTATCTTCCCAGAGAAGAAGGTTTTCAAAAGACAGTTCTGGAAGCAATGAATTACAGCATACTGGCAGGAGGCAAGAGGCTTCGGCCGATGCTGATGCAGGAGACCTATCGTCTGTTTGGAGGAGACAAAAAAGTGATTGAGCCTTTTATGGCAGCAATCGAGATGATCCATACGTATTCTCTGGTACATGATGACCTTCCGGCAATGGACAATGACGAATACCGCCGGGGCAAGAAAACGACACATGCCGTATACGGCGAAGCCATGGGGATTCTGGCAGGAGACGCGCTTTTGAATTATGCTTATGAAACAGCGGCAAAGGCATTTTCCATGGAGCCGGGAAATGAAACCGTAGGCAGGGCATTTGCTGTATTGGCAGGAAAGGCAGGCATATATGGCATGGTAGGCGGACAGGTTGTAGATGTGGAATCGGAAGGAGATGCTTCGATATCCAAAGAAAAACTGGATTTTATCTACCGTCTGAAAACCGGCGCTTTGATTGAATCTTCCATGCTTGTGGGCGCTATTTTGGCAGGAGCCACGGAAGAAGAGCAGAGGATTGCGGAAGAGATTGCAGGAGAAGTGGGACTGGCTTTTCAGATTCAGGACGATATTTTAGATGAAACCAGTTCTCTTGAAGTGTTAGGCAAACCCATAGGCAGTGACAAAAAGAACCAGAAAGCCACTTATGTGGCATGGGAAGGAATTGATGCGGCCAGAGCAGAAGTGGAACGGCTTTCTGCAGATGCGATCGAAAAGCTTCACTCCCTTGCCGGAGAAGATTCGTTTTTAGATGAATTATTACGATATTTAATACATCGGGAAAAATAGAGGTGCCGTTATGGTATTAGATAAGATAAAGCAGGAGAATGACATTAAGTCATTGGACCGGGAAGAACTGCCTCTTTTGGCAGATGAAATCCGGGAATTTCTGATTCAGAAAATTTCCGTTTCCGGCGGCCATCTGGCGTCTAATCTGGGCGTGGTGGAGTTGACGATGGCTCTTCATCTTGCATTTGATCTACCAAAAGATAAAATTGTATGGGATGTGGGACATCAGTCTTACACTCACAAAATTTTGACAGGACGTAAAGCCGGATTTGATGAACTTCGCAAATATGGAGGGATGAGCGGCTTTCCGAAAAGAAAAGAAAGTAATTGTGACTGTTTTGATACCGGCCACAGCTCTACATCCATATCAGCAGGGCTTGGCTACGCTCTGGCAAGACAGATCAAGGGAGAAGATTATAAAGTTGTTTCTGTGATCGGAGACGGCGCTTTAACCGGAGGAATGGCATATGAGGCTTTAAACAATGCCTCCCGGATCAGATCGAATTTTATCATTGTTTTAAATGATAACAATATGTCCATTTCCGAAAATGTCGGTGGCCTTTCCAAATATCTAAGTTATTTGCGTACCACAGAATCCTACCAGGAGATTAAAACAGGGGTAGCCAATTCTCTCAGTAAGATTCCGGTATACGGTGACAGGATCGTAGAGCGTATCCGTAAGACAAAAAGCGGAATTAAGCAGCTCCTTGTTTCCGGAATGCTGTTTGAAAATATGGGAATTATGTATTTAGGTCCCGTGGATGGCCATAACACCCTTGGAATGGTCAAAGTTTTAAAAGAGGCAGCCAAGTACCAGGGACCTGTGCTTGTGCATGTCATCACCAAAAAGGGCAGCGGTTATCTGCCGGCGGAACGTCATCCGGCCAGATTCCACGGAACAGAGCCTTTTGTGATTGAAACCGGACTTCCGGTGAAGAAACGTACCAAAGCAAATTATACGGATGTATTTTCCACCATTATGCGTAAGCTGGGTGACCGGAATGAGCGTGTGGTGGCGGTGACGGCGGCAATGGCAGACGGAACCGGACTGAAACGTTTTGGAAATATGTTTCCAGAGCGGTTTTTCGATGTGGGTATTGCGGAAGAACATGCAGTTACTTTTGCGGCAGGACTTGCAGCAGCCGGGTTGAAACCTGTGGTAGCAGTCTATTCTTCTTTTTTACAAAGAGCTTATGACCAGATCCTTCACGATGTCTGCATCCAGAATCTTCCAGTGATTTTTGCCATTGACAGAGCAGGTTTGGTGGGCAGCGACGGAGAGACGCATCAGGGTATTTTTGACCTTTCCTATCTCTCCTGTATTCCCAATATGACGATTATGGCTCCGAAGAATAAATGGGAACTTTCTGATATGATGAAATTTGCAGTGGATTTTCCTTCTCCCATAGCAATTCGTTATCCAAGGGGGGAGGCATATGACGGGCTTAAGGAATTTCGCGCGCCTGTGGTATACGGCAAAAGTGAAGTTTTATATGAGGAGGGACAGATTGTGCTGATTGCCCTTGGCAGCATGGTAAAGACGGCAGAAACAGTCAGGGAAAGGCTTAAGAGCCAGGGATATCAGGTAACACTTGTAAATGCCAGATTTGCAAAGCCTTTGGATCAGGAATTATTCATACGACTGTCCCAAACACATAAACTACTGGTTACATTGGAAGAAAATGTAAAAATCGGAGGATTTGGAGAACATGTGATGGAGTTTTTCAATTCTAAACAGATAAATATTCCTATGATCAATATTGCAATTTCAGATGACTATGTAGAACACGGCAACGTAGATATCTTGCGGAAAGAATTAAAAATTGATGCAGATTCTATATTGGAACAGATTGTAGAAGCGTATGAGTAGCGGATTTGGCCGGGTGGGAATCCGGAGGCTGAACCGGCAATGTGTGTATGTATTTTAAATAAGGGGACAAATGAAAGAACGTTTGGATTTATTATTAGTGGAGCGAAAGCTTGCGCCTTCCAGAGAAAAAGCAAAGACCATGATTATGGAAGGCAACGTATTTGTAGACAATCAGAGAGAAGATAAAGCGGGCAGTATGTTTCCCACAGATTGCCAGATTGAAATTCACGGAAATACCTTAAAATATGTCAGCCGCGGAGGATTGAAGCTGGAAAAAGCAATGACGCATTTTGACATTTCCCTTAAGGATAAAATTTGCATGGATATCGGAGCTTCTACCGGAGGATTTACCGACTGCATGCTGCAAAACGGAGCCAAAAAAGTATATGCGGTGGATGTGGGATATGGGCAGTTTGCCTGGAAACTGCGGTGTGACGAAAGAGTCGTCTGCATGGAAAAGACGAATATCCGATATGTGACTCCTTCTGATATTGCAGACCGGCTGGATTTTGCATCGGTGGATGTCTCTTTTATTTCTCTGACAAAAGTCTTAGGACCTGCAAAGGAACTTTTAAAGGATAACGGCGAGATCATCTGCCTGATCAAGCCCCAGTTTGAGGCGGGCAGAGAGAAAGTAGGAAAAAAAGGAGTCGTACGGGATCAGGCAGTCCACAGAGAAGTGATTGAGAAAGTGGCGGAATATGCCGTGGAACTGGGATTTTCCATAAAGAATCTGGAATTTTCTCCGATCAAAGGACCGGAAGGAAACATTGAGTATCTGATTTATATGAAAAAAGACAAAGAAGGGAGCATGGCAGAAACTGTAAATATCCGGGATACAGTGGAAGAGGCCCATGCCGCATTAGATAAAAAATCATGAAAAATTTTTGTATTATTACAAATCCCTATAAAGACAAGAACAAAAAGCTTACCAATGAGATGAAATCTTTTATCGAATTAAAAGGCGGAGCTTGTCATGTGATTATGGAAGGGGAGGAGATTCCTGATTGTACAGAAGGAATCTTTGTACTGGGCGGTGACGGAACATTAATCCGCGCTGCAGGAATTGCCTCTGAAAAAGACATTCCGTTAATCGGAGTGAATTTAGGACATCTGGGATACCTGTGTGAATTGGAAGAAAACCACATCTGTACTGCGATTGAAGAAATGATGCGGGGCAATTACATCATAGAAGAGCGCATGATGTTAAGCGGAACAAAGCTTTCCAAGAAAGCTTTAAATGATGTCGTGATCTTTAGAAAAGGCGCCTTACAGCTGGTGGAGCTGATCGTTTCTGTCAACGGAGAATATTTGAATACATACCGGGCAGACGGCATTATTGTTGCAACGCCCACCGGTTCCACCGGATACAGCATGTCGGCAGGGGGCCCGATTGTAGATCCCAAAGCGCGGATGATACTGATTACGCCCATCAATGCCCATAACTTAAACGCCAAAAGCATCGTCATCGATGCAGATGATGAAGTAACCATTGAACTGCGGAGCAGGCAGCCTCAGGGGGAAGAACGAGTAGATGTGAATTTTGACGGAGAAATGGCAGCAGAGCTTTCACCGGGAGATTCCATCACGATTTGCGCTTCCAGACAGAGGGCCAGAATTATCAAATTGAGCAAAATTAGTTTTTTGGAAATACTGAGAAGAAAGATGCAGGTTTATTAGATGAAGTCAAAGAGACATGTAAAGATTTTAGAGCTAATCCAGAAAAATGATATTGAAACGCAGGAAGAGCTTTTGGATTATCTGAAACGGGAAGGATACCGAGTCACCCAGGCCACCGTATCCAGGGATATCAGAGAACTGAAACTGACAAAAGTTGCTATGAAAAGCGGCAGGCAGAAATATGCTGTGCTGGCAGAAAATACCAACGATCTTCTTGAAAAATATACCCGTATTTTTCAGAACGGATTTGTTTCTATGGATATGGCCCAGAACATTTTGGTGGTCAAGACCGTTCCCGGCATGGCAATGGCAGTTGCGGCCGCATTAGACTCTATGGAGTGTCATGAAATTGTGGGCAGCATTGCAGGAGATGATACGGTCATGTGCGCCGTTCGCACGGTGGAGGACACCGTTACTTTAATGGAACGGCTTAGAAAAATAGTAGAAAACCCATAACTGTGAAGTATTGAACAGTTATAAAAACCCATAAGGAGAATGTATGTTACAAAACTTGTATGTGAAAAATCTGGCGCTGATTGATGAAGCAGAAGTGGAATTTACGCCGGGACTTAACATTATGACGGGAGAGACAGGAGCAGGAAAGTCGATTATCATTGGCTCTGTGAATCTGGCATTAGGGGGAAAACTGCCGAAAGAAATGATCAGAGAAAATGCTCCCTTTGGACTGGTGGAGCTGACATTTTCGGTAGAAGATGAACGCTTAAAGCAGATATTGGAAGAAATGGATATTTCCATGGAAGAGGATTCTCTGATTTTAAGCAGAAAGATTGTAAACGGAAGAAGCGTTTCAAAAATCAACGGAGAAAGCGTTCCGGCTTCCAAAGTAAAAGAAGTGGCAGGGCTTTTGATTGATATACATGGACAGCATGAACACCAGTCTCTGCTGGTCAAAAAAAATCATTTAAATATTTTGGATGCATATGCCAAAAATTGTATCCAGAAAGAAAAAGAAAAGCTAAAAAACGTTTACGAGGAATATCAAAAGATCAAAACAGAATTAAAGGCTGCAAGCCTTGATACAGCGGAACGGGAACGGGAGCTTTCTTTTTTGGAATACGAGATCAAAGAGATTGAAGAAGCTCAGTTAATTCCCGGAGAAGACGAACAGTTAGAGTTGGATTATAAACGTCTGTTAAACGGACAGAAGATTATGGAGGCTGTGTCAAAAACCTATGAAAAGACATCAGAGGGATTTGATTCGGCAACAGAGCAGATCAGCCATGCATTAAGAGAATTGTCATCGGTATCAGAATATGATGAACCGCTGGCAGGATTTGAAAACCAGTTAATGGAAATCGACAATCTTTTGAATGATTTTAACCGGGAAATCGCAGAATATATATCGGATACGGTTTTTGACGAAGAGATGTTTTCGGAAGTAGAAAAACGATTGGATCTTGTGAATCATCAGAAGGCAAAATACGGCAAAACAATCGAAGAAATCTTATCTTCCCTGGAAGAAAAAAAGGCAAGGGCGGAGAAACTTTCCGATTACGATGCCTATCTGTCGAATCTGAAACACGAGTTTTCACAAAAAGAAGAAAAAGTGGAGAAGTATTCCAAGGAACTGTCCAAAATCCGTCAGGCAGCGGCCGTGGAATTGACAGAGGCGATCAAAAAAGAATTAAAAGATCTGAATTTTCCAAATGTTTCCTTTTCCATGAAATTTCAGAGGACAGATTCTTATACGGCAAACGGATATGATGATGCGGAATTTTTAATTTCTGCCAATCCGGGAGAACCTGAGAAGTCCCTGGAAAAAATTGCCTCCGGCGGTGAGCTTTCCAGGATTATGCTTGCGATTAAGACAGTGCTGGCGGATACGGATGCAGTGGGAACGCTGATTTTTGACGAGATTGACACCGGAATCAGCGGGAGGACGGCGCAAATGGTATCGGAGAAGATGAATGCATTGGGAAACAGTCATCAGATCATCTGCATTACAC
>CAYQRG010000043.1:0-657 GCA_964419645.1 uncultured Eubacterium sp. | reverse complement strand
ATGATCTGATTGAAAAATCCGTACAGGATGAGACGACGATTTCTACCATACGTCCTTTGGAATGGAGCGAAAGCATCGAGGAGCTTGCCAGAATGTTAGGCGGCGTTAAGATTACGGATACCGTTTTGGAAAATGCAAAAGAAATGAAAGAATTGGCAGCAAATACAAAAAAAACATCGGGTGAACGCCAAAAATAAGCACATACTATGAAGGATGCAGACGTCTGCATCCTTTGTTTTTTACGGAAAGGAGTTTTTTGCAATGATTTTTCAAAAATTCCAAAAACACAGAGTTCAATTTTTTCTGGCGTCGTTTGTGGGACTGATTGTTTTTTCCGCAGTTCTTTTATACGATTCCATACCGAATGAAATTTATGCCATACAGGGAGAAACCGAAGAGCTTTCACTTGCAGTTCCGGTGACATTTGAAAAAACAGATGAGAGTGTGCCGGTGTTTCAAAATAATACATCGGGGAATGGCACGAGCATTCTGCAAAAATATCAGGTTTCCTGCAAATTTTTAAATGTGATTCCGGTCAAGAAGGTAACTGTCTGCGTTGTAGAAAAAAGTTATGTGATGCCGGCGGGAGTCCCCATTGGAATCTATACCAGAACAAAAGGAATCCTGGTTGTAGGCACAGGAAAAGTAACCGCATCG
>CAYQRG010000042.1:0-11063 GCA_964419645.1 uncultured Eubacterium sp. | reverse complement strand
CGCATGTTGCTGTAAGCAACAATCTTCCTTATGCGGGCGTGTGCATAAAAAATCCGGGAATCTGACTTTTGTCAAACTCCCGGTTCTCCTGCATTTTTAATTAGTCCTGTGGAATGATCTCCTTCTTATTATAAGAACCACAGTTTTTGCAAACTCTGTGAGGCATCATTAATTCGCCGCATTTGCTGCATTTTACTAATGTTGGAGCAGTCATTTTCCAATTTGCTCTTCTTTTATCTCTTCTTCCTTTGGAAGATTTGTTCTTTGGACAAATTGACATAGGTTACACCTCCTTAAATTGTTGAAATATATCCTGTATCGCTGCCATTCTCGGATCTAACTCCTGTTGGTCGCACAAACAGGTTTTATTGTTCAAATTCGTACCGCATTTTCTGCAAATGCCTTTGCAGTCTTCTCTGCATAAAACTTTCATTGGCCAGTTTATCAGAATCTCATCATAAATAATCTGGTCAACATCCAGTTCCGCTCCCTCCAAATGATCTGCGTCGTCTTCCTCTTCCAAAGAGGAGGATGCTTCTAACGGATATTTCCGATCAATCACAAGATGGAGTGTTACAGATACCTCTTCTAAACATCTGCCGCATGGAATCAAAAGCGTCACATCTGTCTCACCGGATACGGTAAGCCACTGGTTCTCCTGATTTTCCAAATGCAGAGAGAAGGGGGATTTTTCTTTGACAGGAAAAGTGCCAAGCTTTGACTGAAAAGATTCCATGTCAATGGAAACTTGCATTTCCCGTGTCAGATTTTCTATGGAACGTAAGTCTGTAATATCTATCTTCACGTCTATCTCCTGCCCATACCCAAACTATTATACATATGCCGTCAAGATTTGTCAACAACCTCAAACATAAATTTATCGGCAAAATAAGCTTCCAAATCTTCAATCTTAATTCTTTCCTGAGCCATGGTATCACGGTCACGTACGGTAACTGCATGATCTTCTTCGGAATCAAAATCATAGGTAACACAGAACGGCGTTCCGATCTCGTCCTGCCTTCTGTAACGCTTGCCGATATTGCCTCTATCGTCAAATTCACAGTTGTATTTCTTAGAGAGCTGCGCAAATACTTTTTCTGCTCCTTCGTTTAACTTCTTTGACAGGGGCAGCACTCCGATTTTGACCGGAGCCAGAGCCGGATGAAAATGCAGTACCGTCCGCATATCCGGTTTTTCCTCTGTGCCAATATTCTCTTCGTCATAAGCCGCGCATAAAAATGCCAGTACCACACGGTCTGCTCCAAGAGACGGTTCGATGACATAAGGAACATATTTTTCCTTCTTTTCATCGTCAAAATAAGACATATCCTGACCAGATGTATTCTGATGCTGTGTCAGATCATAATCTGTTCTGTCTGCGATGCCCCAAAGCTCGCCCCAGCCGAAGGGGAATAAGAATTCGATATCTGTTGTTCCCTTAGAATAGAAACAAAGCTCTTCCGGTGAGTGGTCTCTTAAACGCATCTCATCTTCCTTGATGCCAAGGGCTAACAGCCAATCCCTGCAGAATCCTCTCCAGTATTCAAACCATTTCAGATCGGTTCCCGGTTCACAGAAAAACTCAAGCTCCATTTGCTCAAATTCTCTTGTACGGAACGTAAAGTTTCCGGGTGTGATCTCATTACGGAAAGACTTTCCGATCTGTCCGATGCCAAAGGGAATTTTCTTCCGGGATGTCCTTTGTACATTTTTAAAATTAACGAAAATACCCTGTGCCGTTTCCGGTCTTAAGTATACGGTATTCTTAGCATCTTCCGTTACACCCTGGAATGTCTTAAACATCAGGTTAAACTGGCGGATGTCGGTAAAATTATGTTTGCCGCAGGTCGGGCAGGGAATCTTATGTTCTTCGATAAATGCCGCCATTTCCTCCTGTGACCAGCCGTCTATGGAACTTTCTAATTCAATTCCGTTTTCCCCGGAAAAATTCTCAATCAGCTGATCTGCCCGAAAACGCTCGTGGCATTCTTTACAATCCATAAGAGGATCGGAAAATCCGCCCAGATGACCGGAAGCTACCCAGGTCTGGGGATTCATTAAAATCGCACAGTCTACTCCTACATTATAGGGATTCTCCTGTATAAACTTTTCCCACCATGCTCTTTTCACATTATTCTTCAGTTCTACACCCAGATTGCCGTAATCCCATGTATTTGCAAGACCGCCATAGATCTCGGAACCGGGATATACAAAACCTCTTGCTTTTGCTAATGCGACAATCTTATCCATTGACTTTTCCATTTGCATTCCTCCCTATTGCTATTGATAGATAATATATGTAAGCTGTGCCTCTTCATTGGCTCCTTCGCCGACAATAGAAACGACATCTTTACTTCTCATATCCGTATCCGGCGCGGAAACATACAATACGGTTCCCGGAACCTGAACATCCACATTTGCTTTGATGATCACGATTTTGTTGTCATCTTCTGCTAAAATATCGGATTTCTCCGCTGTTTCCTTTTTCTGGGCATCTTCCACACGATAAAATTCCGTATCAAAATCATATCCGTCCGCCTGAGCTCCCACTACCGTTCCGCAGTACAATTCTACTCCATTGAAACTAGTGTAATCTTCGTAGGAATCGTATTCCATGGTGAGCTTTGCAATTCCGTCTTTGACATCAAAGGAAGTCTCTTTTACCGTCTTCCCATTCTTTTCGGTGTAGTCCTCCACATGTTCTGTGATATACTCTTTCAGCTCATCAACGTCATAATAATCTTTATCCAGATGTTCTACATCAACGCTTACTACCTTTCCTTTTTTCTCAATGAAAACAGTACTGGTATCCACGTCTATTTTCTTAGAGCATCCGGATAACAATCCAATACAAAAAATCATCATACACATACATAGTATCTTTTTCATCTCTTCTTTTACCTCCGTATTTATCGCACTGTCGCAATCTCTGCTATTATACTATGTTCTTGAAAGGATTTCAACCTGCGATTGTTTTTAAAATTTCCAGAGAATGGAAATTATGAGAAACCTGCATTGTAAAATAACGGTTCAAAACCTGTTCCAACTGATTTAACACATCCTCGGAAACACGAAATGTATAAAGCTTTTCAATTTCGGAGGAAAGGATATACTGCAAAGTATACAACGTGGATTCCCCAATCGGTATGCTGCCTTCTTCTCTTTGGCAATCACTGCAGAGCATGCCGTGGTTTTTTACGGAAAACCATTTGAGATTTTCTTTTTTTCCGCATTGCCGGCAGGCAAACATCCCCGGATATTCTCCCTCTTCTAAAAGAATCCGAAGTTCATAGATCCTGCGTACCAGCCTGGGATCAAAGGCAGATTTTCCCAATGCCCTAAGCGTCTGATAAAGAAGTTTTAAAAGACCTGTTCCGTCATTATTTTCCTGGGCATAAAAATCTGCAATTTCCAGAAAATAAAATCCGTAACAGGCTTTCACCGGATCAGTAGAAAGCTCCCTGAAATAATTTGAAATTGTCGCTTTGACCAGATTATATGTACTGCGTCCTTCAAAAAATTCAAATTCTCCAAAGGAAAAAGGGTTGGATGCAGCCAGAATCTGACTGGTGGGGCGTCTGGCTCCCCTGGCAAAGGCTGTAATCTTCCCTTTTTCTTTTGTCAATACGGTAATCCTTTTATCATACTCTCCAATCGGCATTACACTTAGCACCATGCCTTTCAGAACTATGTTCTGTCCCATATCTGCCTATTCCTCTTTCTGTCATCTCCGATCTGACTTCCTCTTCGTTTGTGACATCTTTTGTTCCTGTGCTTTGACGGTAGGTCAGGTAATCTGAAACTTTTCCGCTCAATTCAAAATTCTTCCATGTATCCTGTATCATCTGCTCTCATCTCCTAAGTATTTCCTTGCTATTGCACATCTCCCTAGTGCATAAAGGGATACCCGAAGGGTATTTCCTTATTATTGCACATCTCCCCAGTGCATAAAGGGATACCCGAAGGGTATTCTTATACTTAGGTTTTCCCTCTTTAGCAGAATCATACCAGATAAAAATTGGTATTCCTGACGCTTCTAAATTTCATCTTTGCGATAACCAAAATTTTTGATCAGAGAATCCGAATCTCTCCAGTCTTTTTTTACCTTTACCCAAAGCTTTAAGTTTACTTTGCAGTCTAACAGCCGCTCTATCTCAAAACGGGCATTGCTGCCGATCTTTTTTAACATGGCTCCGCCTTTTCCGATGATAATTCCTTTATGGGAATCTCTTTCACAGATAATTGTAGCCTCAATATCCATAAGGCCATTTCTGCCCTTTCGCTTTTTCATTTTTTCAATGAGCACTGCAATGCCATGGGGTACTTCCTCATCCAATGCATGAAGGGCTTTTTCCCGGATGATCTCTGATACGATCTGACGCTCTGGCTGGTCAGTTACGGTATCCTCATCATAAAACATAGGGCCGTAGGGAAGATATTTAAAAATCGTATCCACCACATCATCTAAATTGTGTCCTCGCAGTGCGGATACCGGAATGATCTCATCAAAATCGTATGCTTTACGGTACGTATCAATATATTCCAATATTTTCGGTTTCTCTACTTTATCAATTTTATTGATGATCAGAATCACCGGCACGCGCACAGACTGCAGCTGCTTTATGATTTTCTGGTCTCCTGCCCCGATATAATTGCCCGGCTCCACCAGCCACAAAATAACATCCACATCATTTAAAGCGCCAACTGCAGCATTCATCATATATTCTCCCAGCTTATTCTTGGCCTGGTGCATGCCCGGTGTGTCAAGAAATACGATCTGCCCTCTTTTGACATCGGTGTACACCGTCTGAATGCGGTTTCTTGTGGTCTGGGGTTTGTTTGAAGTAATGGCAATTTTCTGGCCGATGAGCTGATTCATCAATGTGGATTTTCCCACATTTGGCCTGCCGATGATCGTTACAAATCCCGATTTTAAATTTTCTCCCATAAACAGTCCTCTCTTTTGGCTTAAAGTAACCTTTTATCTCTTAAAATAACTGTGCAACGGATTCAAACAGATTTGCCTGCTCTGTGATTTTTTCCTCGTTTCCAATGACGCAGAAATTCTCCTGGGAAAGCACTGCTTTTACCAGTTCTGATAGTTTCTGCACATCCTGGGGTATAGCCTGGATGACTTCATCTCTTTCTTTTTGAATATCTTCATACGTAATTCCCGTAAAATAGGCGACGACAGAACGCATTCCCTTTGCCGCCGGATTCATGGGCGTATCCAGTTCACTAATCGTTCCGATGATATATTTCGTCATTTCCCTCTCATCTGCCGTAAAATTCTTAAGATACTCCGGTATCTTTTCATAAACTTCTTTTGTTTTTTCCAGATTGGGGTCTCTGTAAGAAGAGAAGTAGACATTTCCATTCCGCATAAAGGAACCGCCGCAGCCATACGCGCCGCCTTTTACCCGGACATTCAGCCACAGATAATCATAACTTAAGATCACCCTCAAAATCTTCATAATGCCCGTATAGGAAAATCCGGCTTTTTTGAAGCTTCCTGCCATAGATACATACTGTACTTTGGAGGCGTCCATAAATCCTTCGTTTTTCTTCCTGCAGGAAATTTGTGCCGGCAGACGTTTTTCTTCCATTGCCGGAAGTTTCTCTTTTAATCCCAAAACAGCATCCGGAACTTTTTCAAATCCCCTTTCGTCACAGGTAATTCCTGCCATGAGATTTTCCTTCGTAAATACAAGGCGCACTAATTTCTGTAGTTTTTGTATCAGTTCTTCTTTTTTCTCCTCGAAATGCTCTTCGTAATCTGCCACAACGCGGTAAAAATCAATCCCCAGCGTCAAATCGCTGTGCCTTGCCGTCTCTGAAAAATAGGACATTGCCCTGGCGGCAGATACTGCATTGCCGGAGGAAGAAAGCGTCATCTGGAGTTTTGATTTTACTTCTGAAAGAATCTCTTTTAACCGTTTTTCATCTTCCAGTTTGGAAGTAAGCAGAATTTCTTCCACTAAAGCCATGGCTTTTTGCAATTTATCATATAATACCTTAATCCGAATCTCAAATTTGGCCTCGTATTCCCCTTCTTCTTTCGCATGGTCATAGGTAGAGATCACACAGGACATTCCACCGGTTTCCAGATTGATTTCATTGGCCAGATTGTCATAGGTGTATTGTTTGGTATCCACATAACCAAGGACTGCTTTTAAAATTCCAAGATAGGGCAGCTCCTCTTCCGTAACCGTACGGATATCAAACAGCAGGTTCAGATATAAAATACCGTTAGAAAACAGGTTGGAAAACAGTATTTTCGTCCCATCGTACTCTTTTTCGGACAGGGTAAAAGGCATCGCCTCTTTTTTCATATCAGAACGTTTTAACATGGGAATTTTTTCCATATCTTCTCTGGAAGAAGGCTCTTCCTGATACTCTTTTAAATGTCTGGTCTCTGCAATTAACGCCGCAATCTCTTCTTCCTTTAAACTGTCCTTGTACGCTTTTAATTTTTCTGCCAATTCTTCTTCGTTTTTGGCATTTAAGCCCCGTTCCGGCTCAATGGTAACCATGGATATATGGGAATTGTCAATCATATAATCCTTAATCAGGGACTCAAAATAATCTCCTTCCACCTGGTCTCTCAAAAACTGATAGGTCTCCAAAGACTCTAAATGCATAAAAGGCTGCGCATCATCATACAGCCAGCTGTCCAGCATGGAAAGACCGTACATCAATCCCTTCGGATAAGAACCGAAATCAGATTCCCTGTACTTAAATTCGGAGCTGTTGATCGCCGCTAAAAGAGATTTTTTATTGAGGCCTCCTTCGGCCTGTTCTTTCAATACCCTGCGGATGATCTCGGCAAATTTTTCCTCATCCTGCTGATTGGCATTTTTCGCTACAATGGAAAAAATCGGCTGATACGTTCCATTGTCGTAAGAACCCATAATGTCTTTTCCGATTCCGGCATCAATCAATGCTTTCTTTAAAGGGGCTCCCGGCGCGTTTAACAGCGCATAATCCAATATCTCAAAAGCCTGATACAGCTTTTTATCCAAGGTGGTATCGATTACCATATTATAAGAAAGATAGGTATTATTCTCTACGGATTCATTGCTGGCAATCGGATACTTTTTATTGATATGCCGGATGCTTTCAAAGGGTTTTTGCATCTTGATATGGGAATCCAGAGAAATTGCTTCATAGTGGGCTAGATATTCTTTATCCAGCCATTCCAGTTTCTCCTCCATATCCATATCTCCGTAGAGATAAATATAAGAATTGCAGGGGTGATAATATCTCTTATGAAAATTCAGAAAATCCTCATACGTCAGATCCGGAATGCACTTGGGATCTCCGCCGGACTCATTGCCATAGGTGGTATCCGGAAAAAGGGAATTTAAAATTTCTCTCTCCAGTACCCCTTCCGGAGAAGAAAAAGCTCCTTTCATTTCATTGTATACTACGCCGTTTAAAGTAATCGGCCCGTCTTTTTCCTCCAGCTCATAGTGCCAGCCTTCCTGCCTGAAAATCTCTTCTTTTTTGTAAATATTGGGATGAAGTACGGCATCCATATAGACATCCATAAGATTCTGAAAATCCTTGTCGTTGCAGCTTGCCACCGGATATACGGTTTTGTCCGGATATGTCATGGCATTTAAAAAGGTATTCAAGGAACCTTTGACCAGCTCCACAAAAGGGTCCTTCGCCGGAAATTTGTCAGAACCGCAAAGCACCGTATGCTCTACAATATGCGCCACTCCCGTGCTGTCGGTAGGCGGCGTGCGGAATCCAATATAAAAAACTTTATTCTCATCGTCATTTGATACAACGGCAATCCTTGCGCCGCTTTTTTTATGACGCAGCAGAGTTCCTGCTGCATTGATATCCGTCAGCTGTTTTTCCTGTATTACTTCATACACTTCCAATAATTCCGGTTTCAAATTTTATTCCTCCATCTGCTAATATTCCGATTATGATATAAAAGAGGGTGTACATACACCCTCTTTTGGTTATTCTTTCCTATATTCTGTTTCTTTATGTAACGGGAATTTGTTCTTTTCACTAGGACAAACGAACAACGTTTGCTGCCTGCGGTCCTTTTTCTCCCTCTACAACTTCAAATTCAACTGACTCACCGTCTTTCAGTTCTTTAAACCCATCCATTTGTAATGCGGAATAGTGAACAAAAATCTCATTTCCTTCTGTGTCTGAAAGAAATCCGTAACCCTTCTTCGCATTAAACCATTTTACAGTACCTTGCTGCATCATAACTTCCTCCTAAATACTTAATTACTATTGTGGACATGCCACTTTGACTACAATAACATAATTTTCTACATTTGTCAATTATCGCACTCTTTTTTGCAGCAGATAAAAGGTTACCCGAGATATCTCATTTTAAACTGACATTTGAATCAGATCTTTTAACACTTTCTCCGCTTTTCCAGAATCAATGGACTCTTCTGCCATTTTGATGCCTTCTTTTATAGACTCGGCCATGCCTGCAATATAAATTGCTGCTCCGGCATTTAACAAAACAATATCCCGTTTTTTGCCTTTTTCTCCCTGTAAGATTTTCTTTGTAATTTCTGCGTTTTCCGCTCCGTCGCCACCTCTTAATTCTTCCAAAGACGCCCTCTTTAATCCAAACTCTTCCGGAGTAACTTCATATGTCGTCACTTTTCCGTCTTTAATCTCGGATACAACAGTGGCATCTGTTGTCGTCAATTCATCCATATGATCTTTTCCACTGACAACCAGTGCCCGCTCAACCCCAAGCCTGCTCATGACAACTGCCATTTTCTCCGTCATTTCCGGTGCATAAATGCCTACCAACATGCCTTTTGCCCTGGAGGGATTTGCAAGAGGTCCTAAAATATTAAACACGGTACGGATGCCCATTTCATTTCTGGCCTGCCCTACAAACCGCATGGATTTGTTAAAAGAAGGGGCAAACATAAATCCGATCCCTGCCTCATCTACACACCGTTCTACTACAGCAGGCTCCGCCATAATATTAACTCCAAGAGCCTCTAACACATCTCCTGCGCCGCTTTTGGAAGAAATGGAACGGTTGCCGTGTTTGGCAATATGTACCCCTGCTCCTGCTGCCACAAAAGCTCCTGTTGTAGAAATATTAAAAGTAAAGGTCCGATCTCCACCTGTTCCTACAAAATCTACATAATCATTGCATTTCGGGGAAATCGTATCTGCTTTTTCTTTCAGTACAGATGCAAATCCTGTCAATTCATCCACTGTCTCTCCTTTCATCCGAAGAGCTGTCAGAAAAGAGCCGATCTGAGCTTGGGTTGCCTCGCCGCTCAGTAAAATTTCCATTACTCTTTTTGCCTCTGCCTCTGTTAAATTTTTTCCTTCCGCTACTGTTTCAATTGCTGTCTTCATAATAAAGCCTCCTAAATTTTTTCACATTTTTGTCGTTATCAATCATATTCCTGATCTGTTATATTCTATCCGGCTCGTTCCGGGATAAATGTGTGCGTATACTACTAGCCGAGGTTCTTTTTAAAATCACTGCAATATTTCTTCGCTGCGTCCACACTGTACTGGTTTTCTTCCAATAATTTCATAAAATGCGTTCCCACAATCGCTCCGTCAATGATATCTTTCATTGGTGCGACATCCTCCGGCGTACGAATGCCAAATCCCATCATAACGGGAATTTGGGAAATCTGTTTTACCTCACTTAAATAAGCTAACACTTCTTTGTGGAAGGTGCCTGCCTGACCGGTAACTCCCATAGCGGATACGCAATAGACAAATCCTCTTGCATCCTCCAAAATGGCGGGAATCCTCTCTTTTGATACGGGAGAAACCAATTGAATCAAAATCGCTCCCTCTTCTTCCTTTAACGCCTCTTTTAATTCTTCCTGCTCTTCTAACGGAAGATCCGGTACGATCAGTCCGTCTACGCCGGATTCTTTACACTTTGCTGCAAATGCTTTGATTCCATAGTGCAAAATCGTATTATAATACATCATAAAGATAATCGGCAGACCGACTCCTTCCTGTCTGATCTCCTGCATCATTTGAAATACCATTGTCACGTTTGTTCCAAGGCAGATCGACCGGTAAGACGCATCCTGAATCACCGGGCCGTCAGCAACAGGATCCGAAAAAGGGATGCCCAATTCAACCACATCCACGCCGGCTTCTTCCTGTGCCCTGATCAAAGCCTTTGTCCCTTCCATATCCGGCAGGCCGGCAGTCATATAAGTAATAAATGCTTTTTCTTTTTTCTCTTTCAACAAAGCCATTTTTTCTTCAATACGATTCATTTTATCTCTTCCTTTCATTATTATTGCGCATCTTTCCAGCGCATAAAGGGATACCCGGAGGGTATTTCATTGATATTGCGCGTCTTTCCAGCGCATAAAGGGATACCCGGAGGGTATTACTAATTCAAATATCCTTTTCCTGCCAGATAATCCGCAATGGTATGCACATCTTTGTCTCCTCTTCCGGAAAGACATACGATCATACTCTGCTCTTTTGTCATTGTCTTTGCTTTTTTCATTGCATAAGCAATGGCATGCGCGCTTTCGATTGCAGCTATGATTCCTTCCAGTTTGCAAAGCTCCATTAAAGCATCCATCGCTTCTGTATCTGTTATGGAAACATATTCTGCTCTGCCGCTGTCTTTCAGATACGCATGCTCCGGTCCCACGCCGGGATAGTCAAGTCCTGCGGAAATGGAATGGGCCAGTTTGATATTGCCGGCATCATCCTGCAGCAGATAGGATTTCATGCCGTGCAGCGTTCCGATTTCTCCCTGAGCCATAGCCGCCGCATGTTCTCCCGTTTCAATTCCTTTTCCGGCTGCCTCCACGCCGATGAGTTCCACGTCTTTTTCTTCTATAAAATCTGCAAACATTCCAATGGAATTAGAACCTCCGCCCACACAAGCCATAACTACATCCGGAAGCTTTTGCTCTGCTTCATAGAACTGTTTTTTCACCTCGCGGCTGATAACGCTCTGAAACTCTTTTACGATTTTCGGATACGGATAGGGGCCGACTGCGGAACCGATGACATAAAAAGTATCTTCTGCCGTTTTCGCCCAGGTACGGATTGCCTCG
>CAYQRG010000041.1:0-11145 GCA_964419645.1 uncultured Eubacterium sp. | reverse complement strand
TACTCTTAGCGGTATCTTCTACATACGCTTGACTTCCAATGTATTCCTCATAATCGGACAACTGGTCTGCCCGCTCTGTTTCCAGCTCATACTGTACTGTCAAGTCCGCTTCTCTTGCTATATATTCCTGATCTTTCTGATATAACTTTATAATCTGAACAGTCATAAACAAAAGCAACACCATTAAAATACAGGCGATACTCAATCGTCCTGTTTTGTTTTTCTTTTTCCGATATCTGCCCATATGAATTCCCTCTTTTAATCTTTGCTTAATCCTATCTTAATCGCTTTTCTGATTTTTTTCAATTCTTTTCTGAAAAATAGATGTATTTTTTTCAAAGGCTTTCCGAATATATGTAAAAACTTCTTTAGAATCTTCAGCCAGATTCGTATGACCTTCACAAATAAAGCAACAATAACAGGACTGATAAAATTATTCTCAACCAGCATACCAATGGCGACGCCTCCTAACACGAACCAACGGAGCAGGCCGTCATTTTCCTGATACAGCATGGCAAAAATGCCTATGGCACAAAACAGCCAGTACAACACGTCTTCGGCTGCCATAAGGATTGTTCCGTGCTTGATGATATGCCGAAAGATCCGTATCATATCATATATTAACATCAGAGCAAAACCAAACAAAAGGGAGACAAGCAGTAAACTGCCCTCCCCGGCAATGGTTTCGCTGATCTTGCCACTCATTTAAACAACCGTCCAAAAAAAGATTCTGCCTGTTTGCCGTAATCCTTCACTTCAGAGTAAGCCAAAGAATCGATCTTTCCTTCAATATCAACCTCTCCTTTTTCCAGACTGAGCCGGTTCACATGAAGGTCATTTCCTTTGATTAAGAGCATTCCCTCCTCTGTTTCCAGAAGAATTTCTGCTACATCAAAGGAAAGTACATCCAATACTCCGCTGAAACTTCCTGTTTTACGGCTGTTGAGCAGAAGTTTATGTGTTTTTCTATTTGCTGTCTTTTCTTCCATATTTACCCCCTGTTTATCACTATTTGTCATCCGGAATGGTTGTCTTTCTATATTATATTAGGGGGTATTTGGTTTTATGCAAAAAGAATCCGCTTGAAATTATAAATATCGGAACATCTCTTTTGCATCTTCTTTTTTGGTGGACTCTGCCAGAGAAAGCACTTCTGCCTTTACTGTCTTTTGTCCGAAGGCAATTTCAATGATATCTCCCACTTTCACCTTCACAGAGGCCTTTGCTGTTTTTCCGTTGACCGATACCCGTCCTGCGTCACATGCCTCATTGGCCACAGTACGGCGTTTGATCAGCCGGGATACTTTTAAAAATTTGTCTAATCTCATATAAATCCCTCTTTTTATTTTTACGAAAAAACACAGAGGGCCTTCAAGAGCCCTCTGCGTACATTTGACTTTCTCAATTTATGCATTTACGATATCTTTCAATGCTTTACCTGCTTTGAATTTCGGTGCTTTTGATGCAGGAATTGTAATTTCCTCTTTGGTTAATGGATTTCTTCCAACTCTTTCTGCTCTTTCGGAAACTTCAAATGTACCAAATCCTACTAACTGGATCTTCTCACCTTTTTTCAATTCTTCAGCAACTACATCTGTAAAAGCTTTTAATGCCGCTTCGGCGTCCTTTTTTGCTAAGCCTGTTTTTTCAGCCATTGCTGCAACTAATTCTGTCTTGTTCATTTAAAAATTCCTCCTGTGGATTTTTCTATATTTACTCAGGTTCTCTCTTTCTCGATTACCTACAAGAATATTTATACTTGTTTTACCTATATTTGTCAAGGAAAAGAAGGTATTTTCCAAAATTTTAGGTAATTATATCAACTTCTCTACCATTGCAAGTACAGTACTGCCCAGTTCTTTGGATTTCTTCATGGAATCCTCCAAGGAATCTCCCTTGACACCAATGTAGAATTTTACTTTTGGCTCTGTTCCGGACGGTCTTACGCATACCCATGCATCTTCTGTCAACTCATAATACAGTACATTTGACTTGGGAAGGCCGGTAGGTTTCATTTCTTTTGTCTTTGTATCGGTAATCGTATCTTCCTTATAATCCCGAATTGCCAGTACTTCATAGTCTCCGATGGCAACAGGCGGCTCTTCTCTTAAGGTCTTTAAGATGTTCTGAATCTTCTCCAGTCCTTCAATGCCCTTTAAGGTTATGGATTCTACATGATCCTGATAGTAACCACATCTCTCATAAATATCTATCATCGCATCCCCAAGTGTCTTGCCCTGGGTTTTGTAGAACGCTGCCGCTTCACAGAGGAACATCGTCGCTGCAACGGCATCTTTATCCCTTGCATAGGTGCCCGGCAGACATCCGTAGCTTTCTTCCATACCAAACAGATAGGTGCCTCTGTTTGTATTTTCAAATTCCAGAATCTTCTGTCCGATAAACTTAAATCCGGTGAGCACTTCAATCAGTTCTACACCATAGTATTCTGCAATGGCATCTGCCAAATTCGTCGTTACAATAGAACGGATAAATGCGCCGTCTTCCGGAAGGCTGCCCTTTACGGCTTTGGTCTGTCCGATGATATAATCTCCGATCAGACAGCCAGACATATTTCCGTTTAACATATGGTATTCTCCCGTCTGTCCGTCTTTTACATAAACGCCGAGACGGTCTGCATCCGGATCGGTAGCCAGTACAAGATCCGCATTCTCTTTTTTGGCAAGGGCCAAAGCCAGCTCATAAGCTGCAGGTGCCTCCGGATTCGGATATCCTACTGTCGGAAAATCTCCGTCCGGCAGTTCCTGCTCTTTTACCACATAGACATTCTGAAATCCCAATTCTTTTAAGATTGTGCGGACAGGAATATTTCCGGTGCCGTGGAGAGGTGTGTACACAATTTTCAATTCGTCTTTAACTGCATCAATAGCATCCTGATGAAGAACCAGTTTCTTAATCTCTTCCATATAGGAGCGGTCAATCTCTTCTCCAATGGTAACGTAAAGTCCCTTTTCCTCTGCCAGAGCCTTGTCCATGGTAAGCATGGTGCTGTAATCTGTAACAGCTTTTACCTCTGCCATAATTCCGGTATCGTGAGGCGGCGTGATCTGCGCGCCGTCTGCCCAGTATACTTTGTAGCCATTGTACTCCGCCGGATTGTGGCTGGCAGTGATATTAATACCTGCGGTACAGTTTAATTTGCGGACTGCATAAGACCATTCCGGTGTCGGCCGCAAAGATTCAAATACGTTTGCTTTGATTCCGTTTGCTGCCAGACAAAGAGCCGCCTCATCCGCAAATTCCGGTGACATTCTTCTGGAGTCATAGGCAATGGCAACACTCTGCTCATTTTCGCCTGCTTTTTTGATATAATTTGCCAGTCCCTGGGTTGCTTTGCGGACAGTGTAAATGTTCATACGGTTCGTGCCTGCTCCAATAACTCCCCGCAAGCCTGCTGTACCAAATTCCAGCTCCGTATAAAATCTGTCTTCTACTTCTTTTTCATCGTCTGCAATGCTTTTCAGTTCTGCTTTCGTAGCCTCATCAAAATAAGGATTGGAAAGCCATTCGTTGTAAATTTCTCTGTAACTCATCTTTTTCCTCCTATTGTTTTACTCATCCCTCAGATCGTCAGGCACTTCATTCGGATCTGGGTTGTTGTTTGTATTTGTATTGCTGTTATTATTGGTATTTCCAATAGATGTCAGCAGGTTATACAAGGTTGTCAGATAATCAGTCTGATTTGAATTATTATTGTTATTATTCGTATTATTATTGTTTGTATTGGTATTATAATTCCCGGTGTTGTTATTGGTATTGCCGGTATTATTATTTGTATTAGTATTGTTATTCGTACTATTCTGATTGGTGTTGTTATTATTCGTATTTTCTGTCGAAGACGCACTGTCTGTATCTGAAGCTTTACTTCCGGAAGCTGTATTTAAAGCAATCTCAATCTCCGCCTTTTTGGAATTTACTACCAGTTTCTGGGTAATGGTATCGTATCCCTCTGCTTCCACTGAAATCGTATGCACACCGTATGCAAGCTCTACCGGTTTGGAATAATCCGCTTTCTTTCCGTCAATCCAGAGCACCGCCCCTTCTACGCCCACATCAAAGGTAATCTTGCACATCTGGGGGCCTTCCCCCTTCAACTCATCCAGATTCAGGCTAAGGGTCTGATCCCTTACGATCTCCACTTCCTTGCTGCCACCATAGCCGTTATTGGCCACAGTCACCAGATAGCTCCCTTCCGGCACTTCAATCTGCATATTGGGCGTCACCTCTTCAAAGATCCGGTCTCCCACACAGATAAAGCTGCCTTCAAAAAGCTTGGTATTCGCCAGTGCCAGATATCCGTGACCTCTTTGTATCGCCAGTGAAATCAGCTTATTATCTACGCCTACCGCCCGCAATATATCAGAATCTCCAATGTCAGAAAAATTGATCCTTCCTTCACCGGAAAATGCCGGATACTGGGAATCATAGGCATATTTCGCATTTCCAATCACAAGAGCTCCAATGCTTTCATCAATGGAATAATTCACGATATCCTCGTATACCCATACATCATCCGACAGCTGAACGCTGATTAACTCCTGATCGCTTCCTGAAACGACAATCTCTGCTACATCTCCCGGTAGAAAAGATTCCACCGACTTGCTGTTGCCGTATTTATCCATAAATCTTGTTGTCGTCGTATACGGATACTGCAACTGCCTGCCGTCACTTGCTTTTTCAAAGACAGCCTCCTTGCCCTGGGTATCGATCTTTACAACAACGTACAAAGGATCTCCTGCCTGTGCCCCTTCTTCTGCCACATCCTGCTGTGGCTCTTTATCTGCTTTCTCTTTTGCCTTTGCGCCAGATCCCATTCTTCCCTGAAAGATTCCGCTCCCAGAAGAGGTTTTGCTGCAGCCACTCAAAAATAATGCTGCAGATAGGACAAGCACTGCTACTATAAACTGCTTTTGTATTTTCATTTATCTTCTCCGATTATGTCTGATTTTGATTCTCATACAGTATATCATACTTTCCCTGGGTTGTGAAATAAAATAACATATTTAAAAACTGCTTTCTGGAAGATTCCTGCTCAATTACTTTTTCCAGTTTTTCAATATCTCTACCAGAAATCCAGGATTTTCTGGAGCTGCAATAGTGATTTGCTATTTTCCAGTATTTTTTGGGGTATGCCAGACGCAGATAGAGCTGTTCCAGTTCCTCCGGCAGCATTTTTCGGATACTGTCATAAGCTGTAATCATCTCTATGCCAAGTCCTGTATTCCAATTATATTTTTCCAGAATTTTGCGAATAAAATTCGCCAGATCCTGTACCAAAATATCATATGTCATCTGCTCAAAATTCAAAAGCACCCATTCTCCCTGGGAATTCAGCACATTGTGCTGATTATAATCTCCGTGGCAGAGTCCCCGCATCTGCTTCTTTTCCCCTTCACCCAGATCCGCAGACTGTTTTTTCAACTGTTCGGTCACTTCTTTCGCCTGATTTCTGTAACTCTCATACACTTTCATAAAAAGCATTTCAAATTCATTTTTTTTATTTTTATTGCGAATATAGTTTTTGACCTTGTTTAGTTCTCTGTTGTGCCGTTCATATTCCTGTAACAGACTGTCTTGTTCTGCTTTTAAAAATTCCGGTATTGTTCCGCTGTAACCTGCTGTCAACTTGTGAAACGCTGCCAGCCTCCTCACTGCTGCCAAAATGTCATCCCGGTTCCTGACATCGCATTCCCGTCCTAGGTACCAGTTTTTCAAAAGGTAGGAAGTATTATTGATCTCATCCTTAACCAGCACTTCCCCTTCTTTTGACAGCACGATTGTCTCTGCCAAAAAACCTCCTCCGGATAAATATTCCAGTATATCATGGAGAAATGCGGCACGTTCTTTCGATCCCCGAAACTCTTTTAACAACATGGTACCTTTGTCCGTATCGCAGCAAAGGGCTCCGCGTCCTTTTACCGTGCTTCTTATTTCCACTTCATACTGTTCTAGAATCTCTTCTTCCCGATTATACACAAAAACCCCTCCATACGAATCTTTTCCACTTCGTCTACATTCCGTACATTCCGTGTCATTTAAGCATATGAAAAGGTTTTTGAAAGTATTCACCCTATCTTCAATTTATCATCTCTCTACTTTTTTTCAAAAGATATTCTTTTGTGTTTTTTTCAGGCTCCTCCAAAACCAGTTCAAACAGGTTCTGTAAGACCTGTCCAAGCCTCGGTCCGGGCTTCATGCCCTCTGCAATCAGATCGGAGCCCTTCACAGCCAGATCTTTTAGAGATAAGCACTGTTCTTTTTCTATGATTCTATTATAGCATGCCTCATATTCGTCTATATATTGTAATTTTTCCGCCTGTTTATAAGTGCTCTGAGCCAGTACATCTGCTCTTTTTACCGCAAATATGTCCGGATAGGCTTTTCTTCCCAGACGAACAACTGCCCGTCTGACACTTCGTTCTGTTATGGGTGGATTGTCGTCATGTCCCCCAATCAGCCGGCAGACTCTTTCTGTCGTAGCATTGTCGAATTTTAAACGCTGCAGAATCTCTTCCGCCATTTCACTTCCCCGTCTCTGATGATCATAGAAATGATGAAATCCGTCTTCTCCCGTCGTCTGACAGACGGGTTTTGCCACATCATGGAGCAGCATCGTCAAACGGAGCACCTTGTCATTTTCTACATGTAAAAGGGCCGCAATCGTATGCTCTCCCACCGTGTAAATATGGTGAGGATTGTTCTGCTCTGTCCGCATCATCATATCAAACTCCGGCAGCATAATCTTTGTAAGTCCTGTTTCGTAGAGCGTTCTCATCTCTTCCGGGTGAGCAGACACCAGAAGTTTCACCAGCTCTGTCTGAATCCGTTCCGCGCTGATATATGCAAGAGAAGGCGAAAGCGTACAAATCGCCTGTTTCGTATCCGGATCAATGGAAAAGCCAAGCTGGGCTGCAAAGCGCACAGCCCGCATCATCCGCAGGGCATCCTCCGTAAATCGTTTTTCGGCATCCCCTACACAGCGGATCACTTTTCGGTTTAAATCTCCGATCCCGTCAAATGCGTCTACCAGCCCGTTTTTATCATTATATGCCATGGCATTTATGGTAAAATCCCGGCGTTTCAAATCCTCCAGCAGATTCGGCGTAAAGGTTACTTCCTTCGGATGCCTTGCATCCTCGTATTTCCCGTCAATCCGGTAAGTCGTGACTTCAAATCCTTCTCTTCCCAGCATAACCGTCACAGTCCCGTGGGCAATGCCCGTATCAATCGTTCTTGGAAAAAGGGCTTTCATCTCCATAGGCGTCGCAGAGGTGGTAATATCCCAATCCCCAGGCTCTCTTCCTAAAATACTGTCACGGACACAGCCTCCTACTGCATATGCCTCATATCCCGCCTGCATAAATGTATCAATGATATAGCTGACTTTTTCCGGAAGCGCAATCTTCATTTTAATATGCCTTTCCCCAATAAACCAGTTTGTGCGCCGGTTTGCCGCAGCATACGCAGACAGAAGAAATCTCTTCCTGATCGTTAAACGGCATACAGCGCGCCGTTGCTGCAAAATCTTCTTTCAGCTTATCTTCACACGCCTGCTCCTCACACCACATGCCACGGATAAATCCCGGTTTATTCTGAATAATCTCTGCAAATTCTTCGTAATCATGGGCATCATAGATGTGTTCGTCTCTGTGTGCTTTTGCCCGCTCAAACATATCCTTCTGAATATTTTCCAAAAGCTCTTTTGTCTTTGTCTCCAATTCTTCTAAGGATACAAAGGTCTTTTCCCTGGTATCACGGCGAACCAGAACGCACTGCCCTGCCTCGATATCTTTCGGACCGATTTCAATACGGATGGGAATTCCTCTCATCTCCTGCTCCGAGAACTTCCAGCCTGGACTCTTCTCGCTGTCATCTAATTTTACACGGATGCCGGCTGCTGCCAGACGTTCTTTTAACGCTGCCGCCTTGTCCAGAACCCCTTCTTTGTGCTGCTGAATCGGAATCACCATAACCTGTACAGGTGCAATCCGAGGCGGAAGCACCAGACCGGAATCGTCTCCGTGCACCATAATGATCGCGCCGATCATACGGGTTGTCATACCCCAGGAAGTCTGATGTACATACTGCAATTTATTCTCTTTATCGGTATACTGAATGCCAAAGGCTTTTGCAAATCCGTCTCCGAAATTATGACTGGTTCCTGACTGTAGTGCCTTGCCGTCATGCATCAGCGCTTCAATCGTATAAGTCGCTTCCGCTCCGGCAAACTTTTCTTTCTCTGTCTTCTTACCCCGAACTACCGGAATAGACAGTACTTCTTCACAAAAATCCGCATAGACGTTTAACATCAAAACGGTACGTTCTTCTGCTTCTTCCGCCGTTGCATGAGCCGTATGGCCTTCTTGCCATAAAAACTCTCTAGAACGCAGGAAAGGTCTTGTCTCCTTTTCCCAACGGACAACAGAACACCACTGATTGTATACCTTGGGAAGATCTCGGTAAGACTGGATCAGATTTTTATAAAAATCACAGAAAAGCGTTTCTGAAGTAGGACGTACACAGAGACGCTCCTGCAGCGGATTCGTACCGCCGTGTGTCACCCATGCCACTTCGGGGGCAAAGCCCTCTACATGGTCTTTTTCTTTATTTAAAAGGCTTTCCGGAATAAACATCGGCATATATACATTTTCTACTCCGGTCTCTTTGAATCTTCTATCCAGTTCTGCCTGAATATTCTCCCAGATCGCATATCCGTCTGGCTTGATAATCATGCATCCCTTTACGGAAGAGTAATCAATTAATTCCGCTTTCTTTACAACATCTGTGTACCATTGCGCAAAATCCTCCTCCATGGAGGTAATGGCTTCCACCAATTTCTTTTCTTTTGCCATTTGTTTGATTCCTTTCTGTTTGGTCTGTTTTCTGCGTGTTTATCGCGATTACTATTGTAGACTGCAAAGTTTTGGTTTGTCAAGTCATAAAACCAACCGATACATCTCATAGATCAACAACGCAGAAACCGGCCCAAAGATCACCCCTGCTCCGCCATATATCCGGACTCCGATATAAATACTCATAAGCACTGCAAGGGGCGGCACACCCAAATGTTTTCCCACTAGTTTTGGCTCTAACAGCTCTCTGACAAAACTGCAGACCACATAATACACGAATAGGCAGACTGCCTGCTTATACTTTCCCAAAAGAATATCAATCAACGCCCAGGGAACAAATATCGTTCCCGTTCCAATAAAAGGAAGGGCATCGCAAAACCCAATTCCCAGTCCAATCCAAAATGCATAGGGAATCCGCAGCAGAAAAAGACCGGCAATGCAAATAGCTGTGATGATTCCCATAATGCGCAGCTGTGCCCCCAAATAGGCTCCTGACGCCTCTTTGATCTCTTTTAACACAGTAACGGCCGTTCTTCCTGCCTGTGTTTTTTTGCATCCGCCAACTATCCTCTCGTAATCATTTAACATCAAAAATGCAGCAATAAACGTTACAAACACCTTTGCCAGCAATCCAATCATATACCAGCCTGCATCCTTTGAATAAGACACCATACCCTTTGTCAAATCGGATGCCTCCCGGTCAATGGTCTTTTGAATTTCTCCCGCGCCGATTCCAAGCATCTGCTCTACCCTGTCACAACAGGTACAAAAAATATCCTGTGCATTTTCCTTAAATCCGTCCATGTGATCCAGACAACTGCTGCCCATACGATAGCAAAGATACAGCAATCCTGCAATCACAGCGCCTATCCCTGCAAGAAAGATGCCATACGTCAACAGCCTTGCCACATTTCTCTGACACCCTGCTTTTTTCTCAAGCATTTCTGCCAGAGGATACAAAAGCCTTGCCAGCGCAAATGCAAGCAAAAACGGCAGTACTATCGGAACTATAAATCTCATTCCCAAATAGACTGCCGCTGTGATCACAAACAGTTTTGCAATTTTCGTTCCCATTTCGTTCTTCTTACTCTTCATCATGGGAAAATTATGTGTGCTATAGGCATTTTCTATGCGTCCAAAAAATGCATCTTCGTCAAAAAACTTCTGGATATTTCTACAATAACTGGAAAGCGGGATTTTCCGGTTCTATTTCAAACTCCATGCGTTTCTTTGTCGTCGGATGTAAAAAACCGATTTTTACAAAACAAAGGGCAACGAATCTTCCCGCTCCCTGCAGCTTATACGAATCTTTCCTGCCATATTTAGAGTCGCCCACTAAAGGAGTTCCCGCATTTGCCATTTGCACCCGGATCTGGTGATGCCTTCCGGTTTCTAATTTTATGGAAAGATCCGCCAGTTCTTCTCCTGCCCTAAGCACTTCATACTGGAGTACTGCCTTTTTGGCGCTCTGGATTCCCTCTTTTACGACAGAGGAGCAGTTTGTCTTCCCGTTTTTTAAAAGATAATCTGTCAGTTTCCCCGACTGCCCCTGTACCAGAGGTTCCCGATTTCGATTATGCACCATAGCCCGGTAATATTTATCCATAGCATGATTTGCAGACTGGCAGCTCAATTCCGCTGCCGCCTCTTTTGTCTTGGCTGCCAGAAGAATGCCTTCCACCGGCTGGTCTAACCGGTGTATCAAAGCAATGTAAGGCTCTTCCCCTTTCTGCGACCGGTAATTTTTTAGGATGCTCACCATATCCTTCTCCTTTAACCGGCTGGTTTGTGACGGAATGCCTGCCGGTTTCCTAAGAAGTATCAAGTCTTCATCTTCATATAATATCTGATCCATTTTTATCCTCTCAGACCTTAAAGCGGTACCCCACGCCCCAGATTGTTTCGATGTACTGGGGTTTTGCCGTATTAATCTCTATTTTTTCACGAATCTTTTTAATATGGACGGTTACGGTTGAAATATCACAAATAGATTCCATATCCCAAATCTCCCGGAACAATTCTTCCTTGGTAAATACCCGGTTGGGATTTTCCGCAAGAAATGTGAGTAAATCAAATTCTTTTGTGGTAAACTGTTTTTCTTCTTCATTCACCCATACCCGGCGCGCCGTTTTGTCAATCTTAATTCCCCGAATCTCTATGAGGTCATTTTCCTGCTGGCTGCTTCCGATAAGGCGCTCATAACGGGCCAGATGCGCCTTTACTCTTGCCACAAGCTCACTGGGAGAAAATGGTTTTGTAATATAATCATCTGCTC
>CAYQRG010000040.1:0-11202 GCA_964419645.1 uncultured Eubacterium sp. | reverse complement strand
CATAGAAATGCAGAAAGTAGATCTGTCTCTTAAATTTGGCGTGGAATCTATTATGGATCTAAGCAATTACGGCAAAACAAATACGTTTCGCCAAAAACTGATCCAAAAATCTCCTGCCATGATCGGAACGGTTCCTATGTATGACGCCATCGGCTATCTGGACAAAGACCTTCTGGATATCACGGCAAAGGATTTTCTTAAGGTAATAGAGGCCCATGCAAAAGACGGCGTTGATTTCATGACCATCCATGCCGGAATCAACCGCCGTGCCGTAGAAGCCTTTATGCGGGATAAACGCAGAATGAATATTGTATCCAGAGGCGGTTCTCTTCTGTTTGCCTGGATGCAGATGACGGGAAACGAAAATCCCTTCTATGAATATTATGATGAGGTTCTGGAAATTTTACGGGAATATGATGTGACGATCAGTCTGGGTGATGCTCTGCGCCCCGGCTGCATTGATGACGCTACCGATGCCGGACAGATCAGTGAATTAATAGAGCTTGGCAATTTGACAAAACGGGCATGGGAAAAAGATGTCGCGGTAATGGTAGAAGGTCCGGGACATATGGCTATGAATGAAATCGAAGCCAATATGAAACTACAGAAACGCCTCTGCCACAATGCCCCGTTCTATGTGCTTGGCCCCATTGTAACCGATATCGCTCCGGGCTATGACCACATTACTTCTGCTATTGGCGGAGCCATTGCAGCCGCAAGCGGCGCTGACTTCCTTTGCTACGTCACTCCTGCAGAACATCTGCGCCTGCCTGATTTAAACGATGTCAAAGAGGGAATTATTGCCAGCAAAATTGCTGCCCACGCCGCAGATATTGCAAAAGGGATCAAAGGCGCACGAGAAATCGATAACTCCATGTCCCAAGCCCGATATGACACCGACTGGGATGCCATGTTTGGTCTTGCCCTTGACAAAGAAAAGGCACAGGCATATTTTGAGAGCACGCCGCCCACAGACCGCCATACCTGTTCCATGTGCGGAAAAATGTGTGCCGTTCGCACGACCAGACATATTTTAGAAGGCAAAAAAGTGGAGTTTTAACCGGTCTACGGCAAACCCGTATCCCCAGACACACATCGGGAGAAGGCAAACGCAATAGGGCAGGGTATACTGCCCTTTTGCCTCCCATAGTATGTGGAACAAAAATCCTCCAATAAAAATCACCGGCAGCAATAAGTCCGGAATCTTTATTTCTTTCCATTTACCAATCACAAACAACAGTGAAAAAAAGTATAAAAAACTCTGGAACAGATTACAGAAAAAAACATATGCCTCTGACAGCCGTCCCCCTGCAAAAAACAGGCTGGAAATGATACCCGGCACCTGGGTATCTGAGGTACGGTTCTGCTGTATCCAGAGACTTTCATACGTGGGCTCGCTCCATTCCGAAGAAATCTTTTTTATCATAAAATCTGCCGCATAGGCGGGATCTTCTTTCATAACTTCCAGTCTTTCTTTTAACTTTTTCTCTCCCCGTTTCGCCGCCTCGTCAGGATCAAACTCACTGTTTACAAAAATCCGGTCATGAAATCCGTTCCACCAGCCGGGGGCCGAAGGTCCTTCCTGCAATCCCATTGTAACAAACAAAATCGACGGCATTCCTCCATTGGAATGGATACCCGTCAGATGCTCTGTAAATGCAGTCACAACATGGGAAGATACTACAACAGAAACAATTAGAACTGCTGTCACTGCCAGATGCCGCCAATTCCTCTTCCGGATAAAATCATACAGCAATATTGCCGCGAACCCAACTGCAAAAATCAGATAATTGCTTTTCACCAGCTTTGCAGATACGATACAGAGAATACAAAAAATGGCATTTTGAAATCTTCCGGTTTCCAGGTATTTGATCAACTGCACACATGCCGCCAATGCCAGAAAAAGTCCCGGAAGTGTACCGTATACAAAGGTCACATAAAGGAAAAAGGGTAAAAAGAAAAACGATATCAGATAAAATCCGGCTTCCGAAATTTTCTCGGATAGCCTCTGATAAAGCTTTCTCAACAGAAACAGGATTCCAACAATAAAAATACAGTTCAGCCCCTGACACACAAAAATAAAAAAATCTCCGAATATCCGGTATAAAACTGCAAAAATATAGGCTAACGGTATCTGGTGCGGCTGATTATACAGATACCCTCCCGGCAAAAAATCCTGATAGTTCCCCTCTGCAATATGTTCTGCCATATTCCAAAGCACATAAGAATCTCCTTTCGGCCAAAGCTGCGTCAATAACACCAGCACAAACAGCAGCACACCGGGAGCCACCCAAATATAATTCATCCAGGCAGGCATCTGCACTCTTTGGAGCAGAACGGCTCCCAGGATACAAACTGCCGCCAAGATCAGAATATGTAAAAAAATCATATCTCCTTGATAGGAAATGACCTCGTCACTGTTAACGGTACAGGTGGTGAAAACAGATAACAGAAACAGACCAGCCAAAATCATTCCGAACAATCCAAATATAAAATTTTTGATCCAGTTTACTGCATTATTCATAATATACACCGTTGCTTTCTATTGCCACATGCAGGCCGTCTTCTGCCAGTCTCCGGAAAAATCCCCTCTGTACCGAAGTATCCGCAAGAATCGAACTGAACGTAAACATCAGTTTATCTTTGTAGGAACAAATGGTTCCTTTTAAAGGCTGCCCCTTTGACATGGCAAGAAATGCCCCAAACATCTGCACATAGGGTTCATAGATCTTCTCCACACTTATATTTCCAATATTTGTCACAGTTGTGGTATTTGCCAGGGCAGATTTCGTATATACGAAACGAATTGCTATGTTTTTCAAAAACAGAGGAACGGCCCTTGCTATAAAATTTTTTTGATTGGATACATTATAGGAAAAGAGCTCCTCCAAATGTTCCTTGTTAATCTGAGACCGCAGGCTCTTTTGAATCATTTCCAGCACTTCCGAAAACGTATAATCTTCTTTTTCAGGAAGAAATTCCGCAGACACCATAACAAAAAAATTTTTCGTCGTAACAGAATGAAAAAAAGGCCGCAGATTCACGGGAACTGCAGCACGAATCGGCCTTTGCCCTGTCGCTTTGTGCAGACATTCTGTATAAATACTATAGATATATGCAGCTACCAGATATTCGTTGATGCTTGCCTCATAACGGTGCGCCACTTCCTTTAGCTCCGTGACATTCATAATTCCATGCATCACTCCAAATTCACCAGTTCTGAGTTTTTCACCTTTTAACAGATATGCCTTCTGCGTCTTATATCCGCTTGCATGGCTTTTCTTGTAATTTTTTAAAAAACTGTCTTCTCTGTTTAAAGAAGTGTCCACGGACAAATGATCTCCTACCTGCCTGCCCAATTCCGGATGCGCCAAACGCAGATACTGATAAGTCAGCTCTTTTAGAAAATTAATTCCGCCCATTCCGTCTGTCAGTACATGAAACACTTCCAGATTGATCCTGCTGCGATAACAGGAAACCCGGAATAAATAGCTTCGATTCCGATTCGCTGCAATATAACGGCATGGGTAAGTGTTCTCGATCCGCACCATTGGCGCCGGTTTGCCGTTTTCTTCAAAATAATACCAGAAAACCCCCTGTCTTAACCGCACATTAAATCCGTCGAATTTAGGAAGCACCATATCCAGTGCCTGCTGCAGAAGCTCTCTGTCTATCTCCTCATTCAGGCTGACAAAAATACGGTACACATTGCTCATGTCTTCTCCTGCGATCACAGGAAACAGATGCGCTGTATTATCCAGCTTATCCCAGCCAATCTTCGCATTTGTACCATAACGATGTTCTTTTTTCAATGCCTCTTTATATTTATGCTTTTCTTTTTTTCTATCCAAAATAAAAGCCTCATTTTCTATCAGATTTATAAAAATTTCTTCTTTTTAAAATACCAAAGACTTAGAACAATAATGAGAATACTGATCACGGAAACGGTCAGATACCCATATTCCCAGCTCAGTTCCGGCATGTTGTAAAAATTCATCCCATACCAGCCTGCAATCAACGTCAACGGCAGAAAAACCGTCGTAACAACGGTCAAAAGTTTCATAATATTGTTCTGATGAATGGAGATTTCTGCCTGATAAACATCCTGTACCTGCATGGCGTATTCCCGAAGAGACTGTGTCTCCTCCTTTAGGCGGCCTACTCTTTCTGAAAAATCCTGACAGGTATTTCGTTTCCTGACAAAAACTTCTGCAACATCCGACATCTGACAATAATAACAATACAGTCTTGAAATTTCTTTTTTGATTCCCAGCATTCGATAATGAAAATAATCGGTACTGCCCTGTAAGATGTTCTCTTCCATATCTGCAATTTCCCGTTCCAAAACTGCCAGATACAAAATATCCTCTTCTACAATTGACATAAAGAAATCATCTAAAAACTGATCTATTGTATAAGATGTATCTCCGATTCTGCCCTGTATCCTGCAAATCAGATCTTTTACAAAAGTCTCCTCTTCTACAAAGATCAGTCTGTCTTTTAATATATAAACGGCAAAGTGAAAATTCCGTTTTTCTTTTTTCTTGATCGGAATATGAAAGATACCAAAAAGATACGACGCATAGAGTTTCAGCCTGCAGAAAAAAACAAATTCCTCTTTTTTGTCAATGGAAAATTCTTTCTGCAAATCTAATTCCCGACTCCATTCCTCTTCATCAAAAATACCGATTCCACCGGCATTTTCTTCCCAGTCCTTTCGGTCTGTTTCAATCAATCCCCTGCTGCAGATCCTGTAATACACTCCGAAAAACCTTCTTTTTCAAGTATTTCTTTAGTTATATACCGATCTTTTCGTATTTATTCGTAATTATTCAGCTATATTTTCAATCTGCCAATCAATGGGATCTATTCCGTTTTCCTGCAAAAATGCATTTGCCTGGCTAAAATGTTTGCAGCCAAAGAATCCTCTGTATGCAGACAGGGGACTTGGGTGGGGCGCTTTTAAAATCAGATGCTTCGGATTCGTCAGCATAGACGCCTTGTTCTGGGCCGGTCTTCCCCACAGCAGGTAAACAATCGGCCGATCCTGCGCATTCACTGCCTGGATCACTGCGTCCGTAAACAATTCCCAGCCTTTTCCCTGATGTGAATTGGCCTGATGTGCCCGTACCGTCAAAACGGTATTCAAAAGCAATACGCCTTGATCCGCCCATTTTTTCAGATATCCGTTATTGGGAATATAACATCCCACATCATCATGCAGTTCCTGATAAATATTCTGCAATGACGGCGGTATGTCTCTCTGACTGGGTAATACCGAAAAACTAAGTCCATGGGCTTGATTCACATTGTGATAGGGGTCCTGTCCCAACAGCAATACTTTGACTTTGCTTAAAGGCGTAAAATGAAAGGCATTAAAAATATCGTCTGCCGGTGGATATACCACGGTTTTTCCGTATTCTTCTTTTACAAAAGTATATAACGATCTGTAGTAAGGTTTCCTAAACTCATCTGAAACTGCATCCAGCCAGTCATTTGTAATCATTCCCATATTTTGTCCCTCTCAGTATTATTGCACATCTTTCGTTACCATTCACGGCTCAGGAGCCGCTCATAGTAAGATTCTACCTGCGGACAGATACGCCCTTATCTGCAAGATATCCCTTTAAGTCCATAATTTCAAGCTCTTTGTAATGGAACAAAGATGCTGCCAATGCCGCATCTGCGCCGCCTTCTGTCAAGGCTTCATAAAAATGTTCCTTGGTGCCTGCACCGCCGGAGGCAATTACCGGAATGGATACATTTTCTGCAATTGTCCTGGTCAGCTCAATATCATAACCTGCTTTCGTCCCGTCGCAGTCCATACTGGTCAGAAGAATTTCCCCTGCGCCTAACCGGTCTGCTTTCATGGCCCATTCCACTGCATCAATGCCCATATCAATTCTGCCGCCGTTTTTGTATATGTGAAAGCCCTTTCCGTCTGCCCTGCGCCTTGCATCAATAGCGACTACGACACACTGGCTGCCGAATTTGTCGGCGGCCTCGGAAATCAACTGCGGCCGGTCAATTGCAGAAGAATTAATGGAAATCTTATCTGCGCCTTCCCGAAGCAGTACTTTAAAATCCTCAATACTGCGGATGCCGCCGCCTACCGTAAACGGAATAAATACCCGTTCTGCCACCTGACGCACCATATCCACTACGGTTTTCCGGTTGTCGGAAGATGCCGTGATATCCAAAAATACCACTTCATCCGCACCTGCTTTATCATAAGCTGCCGCAATCTCAATGGGATCACCGGCATCTTTTAAATTTACAAAATTAACACCTTTTACAACTCTTCCGTTATTCACATCCAGACACGGAATGATTCTCTTTGTAAACATCAGCCATTCCCTCCCTGAATTTTCGCAAAATTAGATAATATTTTAAGCCCCGTCTTGCTGCTCTTCTCCGGATGAAACTGGCAGGCAAACAAATTGCCCTGTTCTATGGAGGCATGAATATGTGTGCCGTATTCGGTAGAAGCTTTCACGATCTGTTCTTCCTCTGCCTTGAGATAATAGGAATGTACAAAGTAAACATATGGTTCTTCGCCGATTCCTTCAAACAGCCTGCCGTTATTCTGCAGTTCTAAGGAATTCCAGCCGATATGTGGAATTTTCAATCCCTTTGTATCCGGAATCCGCAAAATCCTACCTTTTAACAAATGCAGCCCTTCTACTCCCGGACATTCTTCACTATCGTCAAGCAAAAGCTGCAAGCCCAGGCAGATTCCCAGTATTGGTTTGCCTGCCAAAGCCGCCTCCTGCAGCATTTTATCAATTTCGTATTTCTTAAGCTGTTCCATGGCTGCACCAAAGGAACCTACTCCCGGAAGGATCAGCTTATCTGCCGCCTCCACTTCGTGTATATCCCTTGTAATTTTACTTTCTTCTCCCAGATAAGTCAGGGCCTTCTCTACACTTTTTAAATTCCCTGCATCGTAGTCTAAAATTGCTATCATATGATTTCTACCTTATTCTATTATAAAACCTGCATCTTTCACAAGTTGATAAACTCTGCATGTGTATTCGGTACGGTCTCTCAATCCATAGATTTCCCTTGCCGTATCTGCAGTTACGCCAAAAGCATCCTGCAGTTGTACCACAATCAGTTTCTCCAAATTATCGTATTCGTTTGCAATCTGGCAGGCAGATGCCTGGCCGTAATTCACATCATACCGTCCTAATGCACATATATAAGAATCCAATGCCATCGTATATTTGCCGGCACGGTAAAGACCGTCGCCATTGGTCATTTTCTCCTGCACCAGTGCCAGAAGGCGAACCTGCTCTACAAATTCTGCATCCTGTTCTTTTGGATTCAATCCTGCAATCTTCTCATATGCACCTACATAATCATAATTGTAATAAGCCGCTTTCGCATCTGTCATACTGGTAGAATAACCCAGAAGGTTGGAAGAAAGTATGACAAACAGCATAACAGAAAAGCACATCACAAAAATCAGCACTACCGGAACTTTTGGAAGCGGCGGTGATAAATCCACTTCTTTTGGTTTCTTGGGTTTCTTTTCTTTTGGCTTTTTCGGCTGTTTAGGTTTCTTCTCTTTTTTTGCTTTTTTAGGTTTCTTTTCCTTTTTCTTCTTTTCTTTCTTGGGAGAATCGGATTTCTTCTTCTTGGACTTTTCTTTGTTTTCCTCCGAATCATCCTCATCATCATCTTTTCCAAATAAAGCCTCTGAGAGTTTTGCGAAAAAGCCTTTTTTCTTCTGATCAGAGGTTTTATCCTTTTTCTCTTTTGGTGCACCTTCCTCCGGGATAGCATCTTCATCTTCCTGAATTACATCACTATCCTCTGACAAATTTAAAATATCCTCTTCCGAGGGAATCTCAGAAAGAATATCGTCCAGATCCTGCTCCTCCCGGGAAAATTCCCTCTGTGCCTGGGATTCTGTCCAGGAATCGTCTTCTAACGTATTGATTTCCATAGAATCGCCCATTTGTTCTTCCGGTTCTGAACCCGTTGCAGCCCCTTTGGCAGTATTGACAATCCCCTCCAAATCATCAAAGAACGTATCACCTGGTTTTTTCACGTTTAAAGAAGAATCCTCATCCTCTTCAAAGTCCGAAAAAACATCATCCAGGTCTCCTTCTCCCAACTCGCTTTCAAAATCTTTGATAAAATCTTCGCTTGTTCTCCGTCTGCTCCTCTCCCTCTCTGCTTTGCGTTCGGGAGAAACGTTATTCAACAAGGCGTCCAGATATTCCTCTGTCTTATTCACTGCAAGTACCTCCTGTATCTAAACCTATGAAGGGATGTGATCATCTATCACATCCCTCAATTACTGTTATGCCCCAGCACGAGAATCCTCAATTAATCTGTCAATCGTTTCTACCAGCCTGCCGATTTCCGGTTTCGTTAGCTGTGCATCTGCACCAAGCTGTTCTCCCTTTCGACGCATCTCGTCATTTACCAGTGATGAAAAGATAATCAACGGTATATGTTTGATCTCATCATTGCTCTTTACCAGTTTTGTCAGACGATGTCCATCCATAAGCGGCATTTCAATATCGGTGATCACACAACGTACCATATTGTCGAGAGTGCCTCTCCTTCTGTATTCACAAATCTTCTCCCATGCCTCCTGTCCGTTCGCCGTAACGATCTGCTTGGTATAACCGGCTTTCTTCAGACAGTCTGTAATTAATTTGCTAAGCAGTGGGGAATCCTCTGCGATCAAGATTGGACAGTCACTTCTGTCTCTTGAATTGTAGTCATCCAGATCAGATATCTTAAGTCCTGTTTCCGGGCTGATATCCGTTACAATTCTTTCAAAATCTAAAATAATAACCAGATTGTTATTTAACTTCACAACGCCTGTGGATACGCCTCCGTCATCGGAGTTAATGGTGGAATCCGGTTTGATGATATCTTCCCAGGAAACTCTGTGGATACCGATCACTTCATCCACATGAAATGCAATGTTTAATTTATTGAAATTGGTAATAATAAATAATCCTTCTTTATCATCTTCTGGAACACCGATGCAGCGTTTCAGATTAATAACAGTAATCATTGCATCTCTCGGCATGAAAATACCCTCCACACACGGATTCGCATGGGGGATCGGCGTAACCGGCTGATACGATAATATCTCGCGAATCTTTGCTACGTTAATCCCATAACGATGCTGCCCTAATGTAAATTCCAGTATTTCCAGTTCATTTGTTCCGCTTTCCAATAATATATTTGTATCCATAAATCCTTCCTCCCGGTTACATGTATTCTCTGCTGCCTGTTCGCTCCAGCAGGTAATTGTTTGCTATGCTTTTTATTATAACAATAAATTTTAGTATTGTATATTATTTTTTTATAAATTTGCCGTATAACGATTGCCGTCTATTGTAATTCCAAGCTCTAAGTCAGAGACTGACTGAATTTCCTCAGGAATCTGAAAAATAATCACGGTATCCACCGATTCTCCTGGTGCAATGCTTCCCTGATAAGTGGTAAGATCATTCGGAAGAATGGTCATCTGTGCCTTAACAGTTCTTTCTCCATTCACAACAGCATCAAAGGAGGGTTTCTTCTGCAGGATATCCAGATTCGCAGCGGCTCCTGACTCATTCGTCAGTTTCACCTTCAACACCAGCAACTGCTTTCCTGCATCCGCATCTACAACATAACTTTCTGACTGGTCATACGTCGCACACAGACTGCTGCCGCCGTATTCCGCTGCAATTTCGCCTAGGTCCAGCGCCTCTTTGATCGAAACGGTATTCTGAGTATTTCCCGAATCTTCTGTGCCCTGGCTGTTTTGTTCTGTATTCTCTTCCCCGGACTGGGTGTTCTGTTCTGTTTCTTCGGTATCTGCCACAGTCTCCTGGGAACTGACAGGTGGGCTCTGCTTTTCTTCGTCTTCCCCGTCTAAAATTGCCTGTTTCACAAAGACTTCACCGTCTCTTTGATATTTATTAAACTTCGCTACAACATGAGATGCATAGCTGACAACTGCAAGTTCTTCTTCCGGCGTCAACTCATAAAGCGCCTCACCACATCCGGTAAAAGTAAAGGCTGCCGCTAACACCAATGCCGTCATTTTCATCTTTGAGCTTTTCATCTTGTGCCTCCACTGCCATAAATTCTATTATCGCATTTAGTGTAACATTTTTTAAGAAATTGGGCAACTCCTAATTGCTCTTTGTATCCAATTCAAACCAAAATTCTACTCCGTCTGTGTGATTGATCGCACCGCATGACCGGTGGAAAGAATCCATGATCGCCTTTACAATGGAAAGGCCGATGCCGCTGCCGCCGTATTCCCTGGTTCTTGCTTTATCCACTTTGTAGAATTTGATCCAAATCCGCTCCAAATCCTCCTCGGGAATCTGTTTACCTGTGTTAAAAACACTAATTCTGACATAATCTTCCATTTGCGTATATTTGATGTCAATCCGTCCCGGTTCTTCTGTATGGTGTATCGCATTGCTCAGATAATTCGTCATCACCTCTTCCACCTTAAATTCATCTGCCCAGACATACATAGGCACATTCGTATTAAAGGTAAGCCTAATTCCTTTTTGTTCCAACAAAATAGACGAGGACTGAATTACGCCCAAAATCAATTCTGTCAGGTCAAAACGTTCCATCGCAACCATGTCATTGCCAAATTCCAGTTGGTTTAAAGTCAGAAGCTTCTTCACCATTTGGTTCATCTTATCCGCCTCATCCATGATGACCTCGCAGTAAAATTCCCTGCTGGATGCATCTTCGTTGACACATTCCGACAGTCCCTCTGCATATCCCTGGATCAGTGCCAGCGGCGTCTTTAATTCATGAGAGACGTTGGACAAAAAATCTTTTCGCATCTCGTCTATCTGCGTCTTCTTCTCAATATCAATCTGCAGTTCGTTATTGGCACTCTTCAATTCCGAAATCGTACTTTCTAAGGTCTTGGATAGCTGATTGATGTGTTCTCCCAGTTGATCAATTTCGTTTTCTCCTTTGCCGTGATATTTTACATTAAAATCCAGATTCGTCATTCTTCTGGAAATTTCTGTTAATTCCAAAATCGGTTTTGCAATTCTTCTGGATGCAAAAATACTGATAATCGCACTTAAAATCACCGCCAGGATTCCCACATAAGCCAAAAATCGATTGGAAATCCAAACACTTTCCCGAATACTTTCCAGAGCAGTTCGCATCAAAATCAGATTGCCGTCTGACAAAGTCCCCCAC
>CAYQRG010000039.1:0-11291 GCA_964419645.1 uncultured Eubacterium sp. | reverse complement strand
GTTTTCCAGAGATACCATAATCCCATGCTCTGTTTCTTTTACTTTCGGACAGATCAGATCGCCCAAAACTGCTTCTTTTTTGTACTCTACCCGTAGTTCCTTCACCTGAAAGCCTTCTGGCAGATATTCTTCTGCCATTAAAATATATTTGCTGTTATTTACATGATGATTTGTATCAATCTGAAATCTTCCAACTCTCAAAGGCTCCTTTTCTTCCATATCCTGCTGCAGATGTAATTTTCGATTGGAATAGTTCATTTCCAAAGGAGGCTCAAAACGATAGCGTTGTTTGACTTCTTCCGGCACTTTCACTGGGCGCTTATTTTCAGTGTCCATATATACCCAGACAGAATTCGCATAAGCGATTACTTCTCCCCTGGCATCTTCTATTTTAAAATTACGATATCCCAGAAATGCTTTAAAATCATAAGGCCAGGTATATGCCCGTATGGTTTCCCCAAGCTTCGGATAACGGTAGATGACCACTTGCCAGGATAAGAGTATCCAGGCCCTGTGATTTCTTTCTAAAAAATCCAGGCCGACTCCGATTTCTTCTGATTGAAATGTGCAGCAATCCTGCAATATATCCAATATGGCAGGAAGTGTCATAAATCTGTCTGCATCAATTTCACTGTATCTGACAACACTTTCAAAACAAAACATCTGTATTCCTCCCTGATCATTTCTTACGCGAGCTAATGTAATCAGGCAGGGAAGTTTTCCCTGCTCACCGCGCCGCCCGCATGTCGCTGTATGCGACTATATTCCTTATGCAGGCATGTGCAAAAAAAGCATCACATAACGTGATGCTTTCTAAAACTGGCCCACAAGGATTCGAACCTTGAAATGACGGAGTCAGAGTCCGTTGCCTTACCATTTGGCGATGGGCCATTATTCAATCTACTGTCGCAACCGACGAAAATTATTATACATACATAGATTAAAAATGTCAACACTTTTTTATCAAATTTATCAAAATTCTTCGATTTTTCCAAAAATCCGTATTTCCCGATCGATCATAGCAAAATCAACTTCATCTCCCCATACCAGATCTGCGCTTCCTCCTGTTTTCTCTGTAATCTCTGATGCCAGCTTCTTTTCAGCTTCCTTCGGCACTACAACAGAGATTTCGACCTTTTCTGTATAATCGGTTTTTATCACCGGAATTTCCTGCTGCGCTAATATATACTGTATCTTTCCAAGTCCGTTGTAATCCGTCTGTATTGTCAACTCTCTGCCGGGCTTTTTATCTATGATCCTGCTATGAGCAAGCCCCTCCTGTACGGATTTCTGATAAGCCCTCACCAGACCGCCGGTTCCAAGGAGCGTACCTCCAAAATATCTGGTGACAACAACGGCGGTATTGTGCAATTCTTCTCTGAGCAATACGTCCAACATAGGCCTCCCTGCCGTCTGTGCCGGTTCCCCGTCGTCGGAACATCTAGTCAGTTCCTGATGATCTCCAATGACAAAAGCGGAACAGTTATGCCTTGCATCCCAGTATTTCTTTTTCATTTCTGCAATAAATGCGGCCGCCTCCTCTTCAGATTTCACCGGACGCACGGTAGCGATAAAACGAGATTTCTTTTCTATGATCTCGCCTTCTCCGCCCTGATATACGATTTTCATCTTTCTTTTCTCCCAAAAAATGCTCTTCTTGTGATTCTAACATGATATTTTGTCTGAATCAACAAAAAAGGATACTTTTATTATCAGAAACTTTTTGTTATAATAGTAGGAAGTAAAAAGGAGGCCTATTATGAACTATGGAAAAAATAGTACGCGTAAGCGGGAAAAAGAGCTTACTTCCAAAGGTACTATGATTTTTAAAAAATTCAATCTTATATTTTTAAAAACACTTCTGGTCTGTGTCCTTGCAGTGGGTATCATCGGATGCTGTGCAGGAATCGGCATTGCCAAAGGCGTCATTGACGCCGCGCCGGAGATCAATCTTGATGATGCCACCCCTACCGGTTTTCTTTCCGTTGTACTGGATACAGAAGGCAATCAGACTGCCAGGCTGGTGGCTACCGGTTCCAACCGTGTCTACGCTACGATCGATGAAATCCCCATAAATCTTCAACATGCTTTTGTTGCCATTGAAGACGAACGTTTCTATGAGCACAACGGCATTGATCTAAAAGGCATTTTCCGTGCCGCAATCAAAGGACTTACCACCGGACATTTTTCAGAGGGCGCCAGTACGATTACACAGCAGCTTTTGAAAAACAATGTTTTTACCAACTGGACCAGCGAAACCGCATTGGCAGATAAATTCAAGCGAAAAATCCAGGAACAATATCTGGCTATACAACTGGAGAAAAAAGTATCCAAAGAATGGATTTTGGAAAATTACTTAAACACAATTAACCTTGGACAGAATACATTGGGTGTTCAGGCAGCATCAAAACGTTATTTCAACAAAAATGCATTGGAACTTTCTTTATCCGAATGTGCTGTCATTGCCGCCATTACCCAAAATCCTTCCGGGCTCAATCCCATCAGTCATCCGGACAAGAATCTGGAACGAAGAAATAAAGTATTAGACAATATGCTAAAACACGAATATATTACCCAGGAGGAATACGATGAGGCCATGGCGGACGACGTGTATGACCGCATTCAAATTGTCAATACAGCTGTGGAAGAAGAATCCGTTACTTCTTATTTTGTAGATGCATTGACAGACCAGGTCATTCAAGATCTGATTGATCTCAAAGGATATACCGAAACACAGGCCTATAAAGCGCTTTATAACGGCGGACTTACAATCTATTCTACACAGAACCCCGCTTTGCAGGCGATTTGTGATGAAGAAGTCAACAATCAGGATAATTATCCACTGTCTCCAAAATACTCCTTCTCCTATCGTCTGACCATAGAAAAATCAGACGGGACCTACGCAAATTACAGTGAACAGACGATGCTTTCCTATTATCAGTCTTCCAACAGCGACTATGATATCAACTTTGCTTCTATTGAAGAGGCACAGGCAGCCATTGACCAATATAAAGCAGATATCATGGAGGAGGGAGATAAAATTGTAGAAGGCGGCGAGACTGTCACCTTTACCTTACAGCCTGAGGCAGCTCTTACGTTGATCAACCAGGAAACCGGAGAAGTCGCAGCCATTGTAGGAGGAAGAGGCGATAAAACCGCCAGCAAAACATTAAACAGGGCCACGAATACGGCAAGACAGCCCGGTTCCACCTTCAAAGTGCTGGCAGCTTATGCCCCTGCCCTTGACAGCGGAGGACTTACTCTGGCATCGGTACAGGACGATGCCCCTTACTCCTATGAAAACGGAACCTCACTGCGGAATTACGACAATTCTTTCCGGGGATTTACAACACTGCGGGAAGCAATTACGCAATCTATCAATATCGTCACGGTTAAGACTCTGACGGAAATCGGCACCAGTTTAGGTTACAGTTATTTACATGACTTCCGCTTTACAACGCTGGTAGATGACGACAATAACCAGGCACTGGCTCTGGGCGGTATTACAAAAGGCGTTACCAATCTGGAACTGACGGCGGCATATGCCACGATTGCCAATCATGGCACTTATATCAAGCCTCGGTTCTATACCAAGATTCTGGACCATGACGGCAATGTCCTAATCGACAACACTCCCCAAACACATGGGGTATTAAAACCCTCTACCGCATGGCTTTTGACGAATGCCATGCAGGATGTAGTCACAAAAGGAACAGGTACTGCCGTAAATTTCGGAAGTATGGCGATTGCCGGCAAAACCGGTACCACCACCAAAAACAGAGATGCTCTGTTTGCCGGATTTACTCCCTACTATACCTGTGTTGTCTGGGGCGGATATGACGACAATACACCTCAGGACAGCGGTACAACCTCCTATCCCAAAGCCATTTGGAAAGCTGTGATGCAAAGGGTTCATGAAAATCTAGAATACAAAGATTTTACGATGCCTGATGATGTTACGACTGCAACCGTATGTAAGAAATCCGGCAAGCTGGTCGTTGCCGGCCTCTGCGATGCCGATCCAAGAGGCAGCATGGCAATTACAGAATATTTTGCAGAAGGAAGTGTTCCCACCGAATACTGTGACCACCATGTCAATGTAACAATCTGTGCCGAATCCGGCATGCTGGCAACTGACTTTTGTCCAGATCGTGTGGGCGGCGTTTACATTACCGGAGGCACTCCCGGTTCTGCCGATGATCCATATCTTCTGGCAGAAGGTTCTACTACCAACACATGTCCGATACACCTGTCTCCTGCTGCTCCGGAGGTTACGCCTGAAATTCAGGATGTCATCACCGAACCGAAAAAGGACAAAGAAAAACCAGCTAAGAGAAAGGAACGATAAAACACAAGAATATAAAATGACCGGTGTACTGAAAACCTTTTGGTTTCACAATACACCGGTCATTTTTATGTTCTTTAAATCCTATGTCGTTGTCTTATGTGTTTCTTTTTGAAAATGAACAATTCCTGTACGATCCAACGCAATCATCAAAGCCGGAATAAATACCAACTGTAAAATAATCCCCGGAATTGCATTGAAAAAGGCTCCTGCCATAAACATCTGCCAGGTAAATGCTTCTCCTGCCACTCCAATCATCAGAATCCGCACAATTCCCCAAATGATTCTCCCACCAATCATGGCTGCAATCAGCGAACGATATAAAGCCACAATGCATTTCCACCTGGAATGTTCATAAAGAAATCCCGCAATAGCTCCATAAGCAGCCAGCTCAAACGCCATAGCAATGCAATTCGGCATCGGCGGCATTCCAAACAATACATAACGAAACAGCGGCAGCACAAATCCAATAATGCCCCCATACTGCCAGCCGCACACAAGACCGCACACAAGCACGGGAATGTGCAGCGGAAGGAGCATACTGCCGATTTGAGGAATCTGCCCGGTTAAAAAGGGCAATACCATGCCAATCGCCATAAGCATAGCTGATACTACAAGATCTTGTGTTGATTTTCTTATCTTAGTCTGATTCATAACCCAATCTCCTTTACAGTAAAAATTCACTGGTATCCAATTTAAGGTCGCTGCTTTGATCCACAGCATAACATTGATGATAATGTTCCTCAAGGGGCATCCATTGTTTTTCAAAAACGCTAAAATAGCTGCCCTCTCTGATCTGCAGACGCCTTTTTTGTTCCTCCTTAGAACAGGTCAGAAAAATTTTGAACTGATAAGCATCCCGAAGATACGGATGTCCAGAATAACTGCCTTCTATGATATTCAGCAATTTCGGAGACAGACGGGATGCTTCTGTTATCTGTCCTCTCTGACAATCATAAGGACGATAAAGCACTGTCTGCTGCTTTTGAACCGGTTCTAAAACTTCACAGGCAAACCGCTCAAAATCCATATTTCCGCCGGGGATTTCCCTCCAGTTTTCCGCGCGCTTTTCCAAAGGCAGATAAAAATCATCCATATGAAAAATGTTACAGTCAAAAAGCATTCCCAGCAGATTGGCAAACTCCGTTTTTCCACTGCCGCACCTTCCGTCAATGCCAATTACAACGGGATGCCCGGAGGGCAAAAATTTCATAACTGCCGCAACTGCCGGAAAACAACCTGCATATTCCCTCTTAAGCAGCCGGTAATGGGGATGATATGCCTCTCGGTAGCTCCTACTGTGATGAACCGGGGGATACCCCTTTTCCTTCCATTCCTTTAACCATTCTTCCATTCCGGAAACCGGCAATTTCTTCAATTCCGCTATTTTACCTAAAAGCCCTTCTGCAGATCCCCTATATTCCTGTGCCGTCAGAAGAAACAATTCTGCCAACGCCTCCAACTCTGTTTCGGATTTACAAAAAGACAGAGGAAAACGGCACAACCCACCTCCAATCGGCTCTATAATCTTTGGAACCGCATCAGAGGGAAGTTCTGCCATCTCCTCCCGCAAAAAGGACAGCACCGATTGTTTCTCTGTTACCAGGTGCTCCGGTCCGTATTCACTTTGAAAAACCAGCTTTCCATAATCCTGCATCTCCATTTCGGGATATCTGGCTGCATGCTCTTTTAATATCTGGAGAAAATCATCCCTCATCAAAATACCTCTTTTGCGCAAAAGTATTGTAACGCCTTTATGTGCTTGAAATATGCACAAAAATATTGTAACCAAAGGGACTTCTGATTGCAAGATTTTTTCTCTATTCTGTCATGGAAAATGTAATGATCACTTTAAATAAATCTCCGTCAACTACCAGTTCAAACGTGCCCTGCATCAGTTCCGTAAGGCTTTTGGCAATGGAAAGCCCCAGGCCGCTGCCTTCTGTATTTCTGGAACTGTCACCTCTCACAAAACGCTCCATCAATTCATCTGCATCTATGTTTAAAGCATATTTGGAAATGTTGCGGAAAACAATCCTGCCGGACTCTTTTGTCTGCTCAATATTTACATAAGCTCTGGTAGAGGGCTGGGCATATTTACAGATGTTATTCATCAGATTTTCAAAAATACGCCACAAATGCCTGGGATCTGCCTGGATCCTAAAGGGTTCTTCATTCCCCTGCACAATCAGATCAATCTGATTCGCTTTTAGTTTTTCCTCAAATTCTCCAATAGTCTGGATCAGCATTACATGGACGTCACAGGTTTCATAAATAACCGTCAGATTTCCGGTAGATGCTTTCGATGCCTCCATAAGATCCTCGATCAGCTTTTTTAACCGCCCAGACTGCCGGCTTAATACTTCCAGATACTCCTGTACACTGGGATTGTCAATTTCTTCTTTTTCCAAAAGATCCACATAATTAATGATCGATGTTAAAGGCGTTTTAATATCATGGGAAACATTTGTAATCAGTTCGGTTTTAAAACGCTCACTCTTCAACTGCTCTGCAACGGCTTTTTGAATCCCATCCTGTATATGGTTTAAATTGTCGCCGTGCTCTTTAAAATCCCACATCATCCTGCCGGTATCCAGCCTGCTTTCCAGTTTTCCCTCTGCCAGTTGTTTTCCTGCCTTCTGCAGTTTTCGCATCTGCAGCAGCACAACTGTGATCAGGCTATAGAGAAGAACTTTTTCTATGAACCATAAGAAAACCTGTACCTCCGGATGATAAGCCGTGGATACGACTCCAACCAGCTCCAAAAATGCCAGCACCCCCATAACAGCCCACGCTTTCCACAGAAGGGGCAGAGCCTTGCCGACTATCTCTAAGATATAGACAATTTTTCTCTTGATCCATCTGGCACTCCGATAGCAAAGCGTATTTTTCCACCAGCCGCCCAGTTTGAACCTGATGGCAGTATTCGTGCAAAAGACCATCACCAGCAGTTCTTCCAGACATATCAGAAAAATACCAAATTCTATGGCAGCTGCAGTGCCGATGCCTCTACCGGTTTCTACGGCTATTGTTGCCGGAAGCAGTCCAATGGTCATCATCAGGATGACAAATACATCATAAGGCACCCGGCTCAGCCAGTCCGGCACCACTTCTTCCTTATTATGATGCCCTGCTCCTATCATAAGTCCTGCAAAGGAAAATGCAAACAAAATCGAAAAGAGCGCAAGCAGAACAAACCAAACATGCCGAAATGCATACATCATATTCATCAGCACTTCTGCCTGAACAAAATAATCCTGTCTCCCCCAGCGTTCCAGCTTTCCAAGTATATTCCGAGCAAAAAAACTCTCTTTTTCTGCCAAAGGTTCTTTTACATAGGAAAGGACATAATATGGAGTCGTATCGGGAATTGCAGAAACATAGGTTACAATACAGCCGTCCTGAATATAATATTCTTCATATGCCGGATCATCTCCCCGATCAGATACAACTGTTCCGATTTCTCCCAAATCCTTCCAAAGCAGAATGGGTATATCCGAAAGATACCAGGTCTGCCCGTCAAACTGAATCTGCTCCTGTCCGTCTTCCCATACATATGCAATGGTATCCTCTGATGTGGAAACCGGAATCAGGCTATATGGGCCATAGTAATCATAATTTTCCACCGGATAAAGCTTTCCATCTGAAAAGCAATAGAATCTCTCGATATCTCTTGCATAATAGCAGCCCTCAATGGGATTTCGCGTTTCCTGATATTCGTAGCTGCCATTGTATATATAAAAATTATCAAATAAAGAATGCCCCACAGAAAAGTTCGTTGATCCACCCATGCTGAAGGAATGCACATACAGCATATCCTCTGTTACCTTCTGGTCAAAGTTGCATACTTCATAGATTTTTCTATCATTTAAATCAAGCCCCTCAATCGTATCGGTCTGTATCACACCATAGCGAAAACTGGTATCATGCAATTCCCCCATGTTAAAGTCAGACTCATATTGTACGACAGCCGATATGGAATAGTTCATACATATTTTGTCATACATCCGTTCTCTGAATTCTTCTCTGCTGTACTCATAAACACCCTCGGATTCGCCGATCACGATTCCAAGCAAAGAAACTGCTGCTATATTAAAGCTGATGATACACAAAATTCCCGCACAGACTTTTGCCCATTTTTTATAAAAAATTTTTCTCATCCATTATCCTCCTCGATTTTATACCCCCTGCCCCACACTACTTTTAAATAACGGGGATTTGCAGGATCATATTCTAACTTTTCCCGGAGATGCCTGATATGTACCGCAACCGTATTTTCCGTCCCAAATGCTACATCATTCCATACAGTCTGATAAATTTGGGCAGGAGAGAACACCCGGCCTTTATTCTCTAACAGCAATTTTAAAATATCATATTCCGTGCGTGTCAGAGATACACTTTCCCCATCTAACGTCACTTCCTTGGCTTTGTCATCCAATTCAATTCCGCCAATGGATAAGGTATCATTTTGAATATTGCCGCCGCCCAGTTTCATATAACGTCTGAGCTGGGATTTTACACGGGCCTGCAGCTCTACCGGATTAAAAGGCTTGGTAATATAATCGTCTGCGCCCACTGTCAGCCCTAATACTTTATCCGTATCCTCACCCTTTGCCGTCAAAAGAACCACCGGCACATTGCAGAGCTCCCTTATTTTGACCATGGCAGTAATCCCATCCATAACCGGCATCATAATATCCATAAGAATCAGATGAATTTCCATGCTTCTTACCAGCTCAACCGCTTCTTTTCCGTTATACGCCTCTACCACTTCATATCCGTCTGCCGTCAAATAAATCCGCAGTGCGGAAACAATATCTTTTTCATCATCACATACTAATATACGATACATATTCTCCTCCAACTTTTCCTTACTCATGCGCTGTTCTTCAGCGCATAAAGGGATACCTGTAAGGTATTTTCTTACTTATGCGCTGCTCTTTTGCGCATAAAGGGATACCTGTAAGGTATTCCGATATGATTAATCACATGATTATTCTATCGGATATTTTATGAACATAAAAGATTGCAATTGTTTAAGATTTCATTAATCTTGCCGCATGGCATAAAGGTATCCTTTAGGTCTTTCTTAAAAAATGACGGCTCTCCCACAAGGGAAATACCGTCATTTTTCATATCCGTTCAACGCTTTTCTTTCAAACGGGCATTCTCTATCTCCAGTGCTTTGACTTTTCTCTCCAAAACTTCCTTTTCATCCAGACATTCGTTGTATATTTTATAAATTCTTCTGAATTTCTTCCTTACACGTCTTTCCTTTGTCTTTGCAGAAGATTCTGTTTGTACAGGTATCTCTTCCAAAAGTTTTTCATAAGACCATGGAGTGAGATTTTTTCGTTCTATATTCAGAGCTGATATAAAACCATAAAACAAAGTCTGATAAATACTCATCAAAAATGGTTCACTTTTGAACACTCCCTCTGAAATAGCCTGTTCCAGTTTCAAAACCATCTCTTCTGTCCGAATCTGTTTCGTCTCAAAAATCCGATCCTCATATCCAATACTACGATAGAACCCTCTCACTTTCGGATTCCAAACGATGCCCAGGGAAGGCACATCCAGGGCAAATGCCACAATACTCGGATGCAGTCTGCAGGATATAACAGCCTCATAGGATGAAATTTTTCTAACTAATTTTTCAGGAGAATCCATATGAAATACACATTTATTGCTATTGAGTCCATATTTTCGGATCATCCACTCCAAAAAAGCCTCGTCTTCACAATAGCCGCTGGTCAATAGTTCACAGTCATATCCATGTTCCTCAAGCTTGCGAATCAGATCCAGCCATAACTCTGCCGATTCTTCTTTTGTGAAAGGAATCCCATTGTCGATAAATCCATTTCGTCTCAGTATAAAAATACCGATTTTTTTCTGCTGCTTTTCTGATCTAAACCGCTCAAAGATTTTTCCTGCAAATACGGCAGGATCTGCAGCATTTCCCACCAATAGATTTTCATTTACTTTGTATTTCTTTAGTATCTCAAAATCGTCTCTGGTTGTAATCTGTTTCACGCAGTCATAATTCAGTGTCTTTTTCAAATATTGACATCTCGGATCTGACTCATCGTAGCTCTCCACTCCAATTGCTGAAAACAGCACCGGTTTCTGATACTTTCTGGCAATCTCTATGATTATGGCTGTACGTTCATAGAAATTTTGATACAAATAATTAAATACCGGCGCACCACCAAAAACAACCACATCCGTCTCCTGAATCGCTCGCTCTGCCTCAGCTAATAAAACGGAATCTTTACTCCGCAAATAACGGGAAGAAATCATCCCTGATCCGGAACTGTTGATCTGGCAATTTTTATTTAAATTTTTCATAACAGCAGTAATTAAACTGACATTACAGGCCTCGATCATCTGATCTCCCATATTATCGGAATTTCGATGTGTTATAAGAAGTATCCTAATACGCCCTTCTGCAGAATCTGCTTTTCGATTACTGTTTGGAGTTTCGCCGTCTTTTTTTGTTATATTTTTGATAACGGATTTAATATTCATAAAGTTATTCTCCCGGTTCACTGTTATCTGCAGGAAGTGCTGATAGATTCAATCGCAACTGCCCCGCCCCGCACCACTTCGATCTTTCTGAATTTGCTCCGCAAAAGCGCGATCAGTTCGTTGTTTCTCCGCTCCGTCAGCTTGCATTCTAACAGCACGCTGTCTTTACCGATATCTGCTACCTGCACATTAAATACCTGTGCGATCTGGAATACTTCTTCCTTGTCTGCTGTTGTACAATTCAATACTTTTGCAAATAAAATCTCCTTCATATGCAAAGGAACATTCGTCAGATCAATAACCTTGATTACTTCTACCATACGGTTTAACTGTTTCTTGATCTGTTCAAAGGTAATATCATCACTGGCTACGCAGATTGTCATACGAGATACGGTTTCATCTTCTGTTGTTCCCACGG
>CAYQRG010000038.1:9855-12035 GCA_964419645.1 uncultured Eubacterium sp. | reverse complement strand
CTAACTGCGGCAACCGCGATCAGGATAAGATGAATGTAGCCAGAAGAACCTGCGGATATATCGGAACACAGTTCTGGAATCAGGGCAGGACACAGGAAATCAAAGAACGGGTACTGCATCTATGAATTATTCCGGAATTAAATATTGTGATATAGCAAATGGGACAGGAGTTCGGACAGTGCTTTTTGTTTCCGGCTGCAGAAACCACTGCGAGGGGTGTTTTCAGCCGGAAACCTGGGATTTTTCCCATGGAGAACCTTTTACAGAGGAGATAGAGAATCAGATTATAGATTCTCTTTTCCCTTCTTATATAAAAGGACTTACCTTGTTGGGTGGCGATCCCATGGAGCCGGAGAATCAAAAAGAGCTCCTGCCTTTTTTACGGCGTGTGAGAGAACGCTGCCCGGAGAAAGATGTTTGGGCTTATACAGGATATATCTTAGACCGTGATCTTGTACCCGGCGGAAAATGTTATACAGAAGATACGAAAGAAATGCTTTCCTATATAGATGTTTTGGTAGACGGACCTTACATCGCAGCCCAGTACAGTATTATGTTGAAATTTAAAGGCTCTGCCAATCAAAGGGTGATTGACTGTAAGCACTATCAAAATACAGGGGAAATCAAAGAAATTATGTAAAAAGACATATTTTTTTCATATTTTCATCAAAAACAGAACATAATTAGAGATTAAACTACTCCTTGAAAACAAGAAAAGAATATAAATATAACAGGAAATGTGAAAGGAGTAATTGATATGAGTAAAAATCGTTTTTTTGGTAAATTAACTAAATGCGCAGCGCTTGCCTTAGTGTTTGGCGTTGTGGGAGGAGCAGCATTTTCCGGCACAACTTATTTTATGGACAGCGCTTTTTCCTCAAAAGAAGAGGCAGAAGGAGAGAATGCGATTCCTTCTGAGAAGATTCAGCCGGTGAAAACAACGGCAACTGCACAGTCCACAGATGTTTCCGGTGTAGTGGAAGAGGTAATGCCTTCGATTGTGGCAATTACCGGTATGACGCAGCAGGAGATTATGAGTTTCTTTGGACGGGGACAGACAATTGAAAGTGAAAGCAGCGGTTCCGGCATTCTGGTTGACAAAGACGATACGAATCTTTACATTGCGACCAACAATCACGTAGTAGAAAATACAAATGCGCTGACGGTACAGTTTTCGGATGATACGACAGCGCCGGCTACTGTAAGAGGCACTGATCCTGCAGATGATCTGGCTGTGGTACAGGTTGCGCTTTCTGATCTGTCAGAAGAAACTTTAAATACAGTAAAAGTGGCAGCCATTGGCGATTCGGATGAACTTTCCGTAGGGGATGCCGCAATTGCCATTGGAAACGCATTGGGCTACGGACAGTCCGTGACCACAGGCGTAATCAGCGCTCTGGGCAGAGAAGTGACGTTTGAAGACGAGACTACAGGAGAAACCGTATTAAGCCGGCTGATTCAAACAGATGCAGCAATTAATCCGGGCAACAGTGGCGGTGCGCTGATCAATACAGAAGGTGAATTGATCGGGATTAATTCTTCCAAATATTCGGATACCAGTGTGGAAGGTATGGGATTTGCAATTCCTATGTCAACAGCAGGTCCGATTTTAGAAGATCTGATTGCAAACGGTAAAGTAACTAACAGCGGAAGTGGTTATCTGGGTATTTACGGCGTAGATGTTACGGAAGATGTTTCCAGACAGTATAATATGCCTGCCGGTGTTTATGTGGCACAGGTAATCAAAGGCAGCGGAGCTGATCTGGCAGGAATCACAGCAGGCAATATCATTACCAAAATAGACGATAAGGAAGTTGGTTCTATGGATGAGCTGAAAGACTGCCTGAGAGATTATACAGTAGGAGATACTATAACAGTTGTCGTGCAGATTGCAAATAACGGCGCTTATCTGGAAAAAGAGTTTGCCGTAACGCTGACAGCACAAAATAATTGATAAAACCTATTGACATGATATGAAATAAGAGTTAGACTATACAACAGAAATAAAGTCTGTCATATAAGACAGACTTTTGTTTCTAAACTATAACATATAAAACATATAGGAATTATAAACTATAGAAACGCCCTAAAGGTATCCCTTTATGTAAGGAAAAATGCATATGAACGAAGGAGTCAAATGAAATCACTGATCTATTTGGATAATGCGGCGACAACACAGC
>CAYQRG010000038.1:3886-9845 GCA_964419645.1 uncultured Eubacterium sp. | reverse complement strand
ATCTTACGGAGTATTACGGCAATCCTTCCAGTATTTATAGCTTTGCCCAAAAGAGCACCCAGGCAGTGGAACAGGCAAGGGAAGACATTGCAGCGATGATTGGAGCAAAACCGTCAGAGATTTATTTTACCGGAGGCGGAAGTGAATCTGACAACTGGGCGATAAAAGGAATCGCAGAGGCTTACAAGTCCAAAGGAAAACACATCATAACGTCTAAAATAGAACATCATGCAGTGCTTCACACCTGTGAATATCTGGAAAAACAGGGGTATGAAGTAACCTATCTGGATGTAAATGAAGATGGAATCATTGATTTAGAGCAGTTACGCCAGTCAATTCGTTCTGATACGATTCTGATTTCTATTATGGCGGCCAACAATGAAATCGGAACGATCCAGCCCCTTGCAGAAATCGGAAAGATTGCAAAAGAGTATGATGTTTTCTTCCATACAGATGCGGTACAGGCCTTTGGGCATATTCCCGTTCATGTGGATGAGATGAATATAGATCTGCTAAGTGCCAGCGGGCATAAAATCCACGGGCCGAAAGGAATCGGATTTTTGTATATCAGGAAAAAAGTGAAACCGGTCTCACTGATTCACGGAGGCGCACAGGAACGGGGCAGGCGAGCAGGAACCCATAATGTTCCGGGAATTGTGGGATTTGCGGCAGCAGCCAAAAAGGCGGAGCGGGACAGAGAGAAGATTGCGGAACAGGAGATAAATTTAAGAGACTATCTGATTCATCGGATTGAAACCGAGATTCCGTTTTCTGTACTGAATGGGCATCGTACGGACAGACTTCCCAATAACGTGCATTTTTGTTTTCGATTTATTGAGGGTGAATCTATGCTGATTTTGTTAGATCAGGCAGGAATCTGTGGTTCCAGCGGTTCAGCATGTACATCGGGATCTTTAGATCCGTCTCATGTATTGCTGGCAATCGGCAGGCCTCATGAGATTGCCCATGGTTCTCTACGGTTGACCTTGTCAGAGGAGACGACAAAAGAGGAATTGGATTATGTAGTGGAAACACTGAAAAAGATTATCGAGCGGCTGCGGAATATGTCGCCGTTGTATGAGGATTACCTTAGAAGTTGCCGAATGGCATAGAGGGATCCGTTTATGCGGATTACCTTAAATCTTGCCGAATGGCATAAAGGTCGGAAATCATAGATGAAATAGTGATCAGGAGGAAATTTATGTATAGCGAAAAAGTCATGGATCATTTTAACAATCCAAGAAATATGGGAGAAATTGAAGATGCAGATGGTGTCGGAACAGTAGGAAATGCAAAATGCGGAGACATCATGCGGATGTATCTGGATATTGATGACAAGGGCGTTATCCAGGATGTGAAATTCAAGACATTTGGCTGTGGGGCAGCAATAGCAACAAGCAGCATGGCAACAGAACTTGTGAAAGGGAAAACGGTACAGGAGGCCCTTCTCGTTACCAATAAAGCAGTTATGGAGGCTTTGGATGGTCTGCCGCCAGTGAAAGTGCACTGTTCCCTTCTGGCAGAGGAGGCAATTCATGCAGCTCTCTGGGATTATGCGAAAAAGCAGGGGATTGAGATTGAAGGCTTGAAGGAGCCGGTGGCGGATATTGAAGAAATTTTGGAAGAGGAAGAATAATATAATGGAATAAAAATCATGGTGGACTCTGGATATCTAAAATGAGTTTACGCTATGAGAATAGAAAAAAGACGGCAGCGTCCTGTTTGGGGATGCTGCCGTTTATATACATATTGTTATCATGTATTTGAAAACTGCTGTTAGTGACAGGTCTATGGTATCACACGAAACTGCTCTTTATGCAATTTGGATTTGATGTCTGTCATTTCCTGCTCAAGATGTTCAATTCTTGATTTTAAAGCGGATACCTGAACTTCATATAAGATAGACTTATTCTGCACACGGATAGCTTCGTTGAGCTTATCTACTAAATTGATGTGATTTTCAGCAAGCAGTTGAATGTGGTGGTTTGTTTCGTTTTCGAGAGTTAATTCAATACGAGTGATACGATTCTCAACTTTCTGAAGTCGTTCGTCCAGAGACCGAATATCATTTTTCATGTTTTGGATATCGTCTTTCATGTTTTGGATATCGTCTTTCATGTTTTGGATATCGTCTTTCATGATCTGCATATCATCTTTCATGATCTGCATATCATCTTTCATGGTTTGCATATCATCACGAAGGGGTTGAATTGAATTTTGAATCAAACTGCCGATTGCCTGTAAATCTTCCTGTGTCAATGCCATATGATCACGCTCCTTTTTAGTGCCTTGTGAATGTGGGATGTTTTGAATTATAACACGCCGGGAGCATAATGTCTAACTGCAAAATTACCAAAAATTCCTGTCTGTTTTTTGTATACTATTTTTTCAGATTTGCCCGTTTCCGAAGGGTGGAGTCTAAGATCCGCTTGCGGATCCGCAGGCTTTTGGGAGTAACCTCCAACAGCTCATCTACATCAATGAAATCCAGTGCCTGCTCTAAGCTTAAAATTTTAGGGGGCGTTAATGTCAGGGCTTCGTCGGCAGAAGAGGAACGGGTATTGGTCAGGTGTTTTTTCTTGCAGACATTGATCTCGATATCTTCTGCTCTGGAAGAAGAGCCGATGACCATGCCGGAATAAACTTTTTCACCCGGTCCGATAAATAAGGTTCCTCTATCCTGTGCGGAAAACAGGCCATAGGTGACAGATTCCCCTGTTTCAAAGGCAATCAGGGAACCTAACTTTCGATATTCAATATCGCCGCAGTAAAGGTCATAACCGTCAAAAATCGTATTGATAATGCCGTTTCCTTTGGTATCTGTCAAAAATTCTCCCCGGTAACCGATCAATCCCCGGGAGGGAATGCGAAACTCCAGTCTTGTATAGCCGCCGCTGATGCTTTTCATATTTAAAAGGTTGCCTTTACGTGTGCTTAATTTGGAAATAACAGCTCCAGTGAAGTCGTCGGGAACATCAATATAGGCAAGCTCCATAGGCTCTGTCTGTTTGCCGTTTTCGTCTGTGTGGTAGAGCACTTCTGCTTTGCTGACTGCAAATTCGTAGCCCTCCCTGCGCATATTTTCAATCAGGACAGATAAATGCAGCTCGCCCCGTCCGGATACTTTATAGCTGTCCGGGCTGTCTGTTTCCGCTACACGGAGGCTGACATCTGTATTCAGTTCCTTAAACAGCCTGTCTCTGATATGGCGTGAGGTCACGTATTTTCCTTCTAATCCGGCAAAAGGACTGTCATTTACAATAAAATTCATAGCCAGGGTAGGCTCGGAAATTTTCTGAAACGGAATGGCAGAAGGATTTTCCACAGAGCAGATGGTGTCTCCGATGTGGAGATCTGCGATGCCGGATATGGCTACGATAGAGCCGATTTTGGCCTCTGTGACTTCTACTTTATTTAGGCCGTCGAATTCATATAATTTGCTAATGCGGATTTTCTGCTGCTTATCCGGTTCGTGATGATTGACCAGCAGGGCATCCTGATTGACTTTGATGCAGCCATTGTCCACTTTGCCGACGCCGATACGGCCTACATATTCGTTGTAATCAATGGTGCTGATCAATACCTGTGTGCCGGCATCAGGATCGCCTTCCGGCGCTGGAATATAATCTACGATGGTATCAAACAGATCGGTCATATCGTCTTTTGGCTGGTTCAAATCTTTCATGGCGCAGCCGTTTCTTGCAGAGGTGAAAATAAATGGACACTCCAGCTGTTCGTCGGAGGCATCTAAATCCATAAATAATTCCAATACTTCATCGATGACTTCGTCGGGACGCGCTTCCGGGCGGTCAATTTTATTGACACAGACGATAACCGGAAGGTCTAAGGCGAGAGCTTTCATCAGTACAAATTTTGTCTGGGGCATAACGCCTTCAAAGGCATCTACCACAAGGATAACGCCGTTTACCATTTTAAGGACACGTTCTACTTCGCCGCCAAAATCCGCATGTCCCGGAGTGTCTACAATGTTGATTTTGGTATTTTTATAAAATACAGCCGTATTTTTAGAAAGGATGGTAATGCCTCTTTCCCGTTCAATGTCGTTCGAGTCCATGACACGTTCCTTTACTTCCTGATTTTCACGAAAAACACCGCTTTGTTTTAAAAGCTCGTCCACCAGGGTTGTTTTTCCATGGTCAACGTGGGCGATAATGGCAATGTTGCGGATGTCTTCTCTTTTCATATTCATAGGTCTTATCCTTCTTTCTGTTGCGTTCATCGGCTATCTATTTTATCATATTTTGCTTATTAATCAAGGTTTAATGTGAAATTTCCGTAACGGATTACGTTTTACAGATGATGATACAAATGATATACTGAACCAGGGTGAAGAAAAATGAATCAAAAAGATTTAACACAGGGTTCTGTATTCCCCACAATGTGTATTTTTGCAATGCCGATGATACTGGGGAATATACTGCAGCAGGGATATAATGTTGCGGATACATGGGTGGTGGGACATTATATTAGTCCGGATGCACTGGCGGCAGTCGGTTCTGCTTTTGCATTGATGACATGCCTGACATCTGTACTGCTGGGGCTTTGTATGGGAAGCGGAGTGGTATTTTCACTGTGTTTCGGAAAACAGGATGAAATGCGTCTGGAAAACAGTATTTGCGCCTCTTTTTTGTTAGCAGCAATGATTGCGGCGATACTTACGGCAGGATCGCTTTTGGGAGTGGACGGAATTATCCGTTGGATGAATATTCCACAGGAGATTACAGAGATCACAAGAGATTATCTGATTCTTATATTCTGTGGAATACCTGCCGTTGCCCTATATAATTTTTTTGGGGCATATTTAAAAGCTCTTGGAAATTCTGTCGTTCCATTGGTGTTTTTGGGGATTTCTACGGTGTTAAATATTGGATTGGATATTTGGTTTATTGCGGTTTTAAAGCAGGGGACTGCGGGAGCGGCTGCCGCAACGATTTTGTCACAGTACATATCAGGCGTCGGAATCGGGCTTTACACAATCATAAAGAATAAAACCCTTCGGAATGCCTTTTGTCATTTTAAAATCAAAGCGTCCAGTTTGTTTGAAATTACAAATTATTCACTTTTGACTTGTCTGCAGCAGTCGGTGATGAATTTTGGAATCCTGATGGTACAGGGACTGGTGAATACGTTTGGAATAACAGTAATGGCAGGATATGCAGCAGCAATAAAAATAGATTCTTTTACATATATGCCGGTGCAGGAATACGCAAATGCATTTTCCACCTTTATTGCTCAGAATGTGGGCGCAAAGAAAAAAGAGAGGATTTCTCTTGGGATTCGTTATGCAGTTATGACAAGTTTTTCTTATTGCATAGCGGCAGCGCTTTTGATCTGGTTTCTGGCAAAACCGCTGATGCAGGTTTTTGTTGAGGAAGGGGAAGCTGCAATTGTAGCGGAGGGCGTGCGTTTTCTGCATACAGTCGGACCGTTTTATTTTGGGATCGGATGTCTGTTTTTGTTTTACGGGCTTTACCGGGCAGTGGGCAAGCCTGGAATGTCGGTGGTGTTGACCGTGATCTCTCTGGGAATCCGTGTCGGTCTTGCATATACGCTGGCGAAGATACCGTCAATCGGCGTGGCAGGGATTTGGTGGTCGATTCCGATTGGATGGGGAATTGCTGATCTGACGGGAGTGCTTTATTTTATGAAGTATAGAGGCAGGTTTTGAGGAAATGCAACAGTATTCGTTATTCCTCACGGTTTGGGAATGCATATAAACTGTACATTCTCCGGGAATGATGTGGTATGTTGAAAAATGATGAATAGGAGAATAAGCATGAGTAAAATATTTCTTCTGGAAGATGATTTGAGTTTGATTAACGGACTTTCTTTCACTTTTCAAAAACAGGGGTTTGAACTGGAGGTTGCCAGGACAATTAGAGAAGCTGAGACTCTCTGGACAGAGGGCAAATACGATCTGCTGGTTTTGGATGTATCG
>CAYQRG010000038.1:1751-3876 GCA_964419645.1 uncultured Eubacterium sp. | reverse complement strand
TTATTATGGGACTGGATATAGGCGGTGACGATTACATTACGAAACCGTTTAAGCTAGGTGTGCTGATTTCCAGAATCAATGCCCTGCTTCGTCGTGCAAAAGATTTCGGGCAGACAGATACGGAGCTGGAATCAAACGGGATCAAAGTGCTTTTGCTGCAGGGACAGGTTTATAAAAACGGAGAGCTTTTGGAACTGACTGCCGCAGAATACAAGCTGCTATGTCTGTTCATGCGAAATCCGGGCACAGTGCTTTCCAAAGAACAGATTTTAGATAAGCTGTGGGACTGCGAAGGCAATTATGTGGACAATAATACACTTACCGTTTATATCCGCAGGCTGCGGATGAAGGTGGAAGATGATCCGGGTATGCCCAAGATGCTTTTGACAGTGCGGCGCATGGGATATAAGTGGAATATTATTTGATATTTTTTATGGATCAGGAATGCGCATTAACTGCGCATTCCGTGAGAAAGTGATTCAGGTGTGAGGGGCGATTTTTGCGTAGCAAAATTTGGAATATCGCCCCGAATGGTTGCTATGAGCGGCCCAAAGGCCGTGAATAGTAACCCATTATTTGAGGTACAGCATGAAACTTTTTGCAAACAATAAGATCAAAAATTTTTTTCTTGCCTTAATTACAGATTTTTTGGCATTTTTTCTGTTATATCAGATTGTAATACGGCAGTTTTACAGGGAATCTGATTTGGCTTTTGCAATCTTTTTTCTTCTTCTGACGGTCAGTGTACTGTTGATCTGCTTTTGGTATTTTTACAGGCAGGATCAGATCATGGAAAGGGCTGTAAGACAGATTACGTCGTATCTGGATGGTGATTTCACCGGACGCATTCTGTGTGATGAGGAAGGAGAGCTGTACAGGCTGTTTCATTCTGTGAATACGCTGGCGGCAGTATTAAATGCCCACTTCCAAAACGAGACTCGGTCAAAGGAGTTTCTGCGAAATACGATTTCCGATATTTCCCATCAGTTAAAGACACCTCTTGCAGCATTAAATATTTATAATGGTCTTCTGCAGAACGAAGTGAAGGAGCAGCCGGCGGTTTTGGAATTTGCCAAATTGTCGGAGCAGGAGCTTGACCGGATTGAAACTCTGGTGCAAAATCTTTTGAAGATTACAAAAATGGACACCGGTTCCATTGTGTTTGAGAAAAACTCTGAAAATGTAGAAGATATGATGAAGGATGTAGAATTGCATTTTGCATACAGGGCAAAACAGGAGGAGAAAAAAATTCTTTTATCCGGAGCCAAAGATGTCCGGCTTTACTGCGATCGTGACTGGGTGATAGAAGCGGTAGATAATATTGTAAAAAATGCCCTTGACCATACACAGGCCAAAGATTCTGTTTCGATTGCATGGAAGGAGTCTGCTTCTGTGGTGCAGATTACGGTGAAGGATAACGGAAGCGGAATTCATCCGGAAGATTTGCATTATATTTTCAAAAGATTCTATCGAAGCCGTTTTTCTAAGGATACCCAGGGGATTGGCCTGGGACTTCCGCTGGCCAAAACGATTATCGAAGCGCACAACGGAACGATTGAAGTCAGCAGCCAGCCGGGCGTTGGCACTGTTTTTGTTATTAATTTCTTAATTCCTACAAAATTGTAGTATTATAGTCATATTGCGGTAAGGTTTGGGGTGTATGCTTTTATAAAATTCGAGAAAAAGAGGTGCGATAGATGAATTTATTAGAAGTAAAATCTATTTCAAAAACTTATGGCAAAGGAGAGACTGCGGTACACGCATTGAAGGATGTCAGTTTTTCTGTCCCAAAAGGCGAGTTTGTAGCGATCGTGGGGGAATCAGGCTCCGGCAAGAGTACGCTTTTGAATATGTTAGGAGCGCTGGATACGCCTTCTGCCGGTAAAGTATTGATTGATACGAAAGATATTTTTGCAATGAAAGAGCAGGCGCTTACCGTCTTTCGCCGCAGGAATATCGGTTTTATTTTTCAGGCATTTAATCTGATTCCGGAACTGACTGTGGAGCAGAATATCATGTTTCCCATGCTGTTGGATTATCAGAAACCGGATAAAAGATACCTGAATGAGTTGTTGACCGTACTGAACTTAAAAGAACGGCGTCATCATCTTCCCAGCCAGTTGTC
>CAYQRG010000038.1:241-1741 GCA_964419645.1 uncultured Eubacterium sp. | reverse complement strand
GCAGCAGCAGAGAGTGGCGATCGGGCGCGCATTGATTACCCGGCCGTCTTTGATCCTCGCAGATGAACCTACGGGAAATTTGGATTCCCAGAACAGCAGCGAAGTGATCGCACTGCTGAAGGAAACTTCTAAAAAATACGAGCAGACGATTATCATGATTACCCATAACCGCAGTATTGCGCAGACCGCCGACCGCATCTTACAGGTGTCAGACGGTGTGCTTACGGATTTTGGGAGGTGTGACGAATGAGAAGTTATCTTAGTCTTGTCCCGATTTCCGCGAAGGTGCGCAAACGGCAGAATCGTATGACCATTCTTTGTATTATCCTGTCAGTATTTCTTGTAACAGCCATTTTTTCTATGGCAGATATTTGGGTAAAAGCAGAAAGCGCCCGTATGGAGGAACGCAACGGCAAGTATCATATTATGTTAAGCGGCATATCCGAACATACGGCAGGGCAAATTGCAGAGGAAGAGGATGTTGCGGCATCTTCAGCGTGCCGTGTTTTGAATTACGATGTGGGCAGTCAGGATTTTTATGTCGGTGAAAAGAATGTCATATTATACGGTACAGACCAGACTTATATTGCTGATATCAGAAATTATAAATCGGAGGGGAAATATCCGCAAAACGAAAAGGAAGTAATGTTTAGTATAAATGCAAAAGAGGATTCGGGAATTTGTATCGGTGATTCGGTTGCAATTCATACACCGGCAGGCAGTTTTGATTATACCGTATCAGGATTTTGTACAGATGACATCAAATATAACAGCATGATTGACGGTTTTTGCGCTTATATGGATGCAGCAGGATTTGAGAGGATGTCTGCAACCGAAAATGAGACGGTAGAACCGGTATATTATATTCAGCTTTCTGAAAATGCAAATCTGAAAAAAGCAATTGAAAATATCAGAGAACAGTATGGCCTTTCTGATAAAAATGTGAGGGAAAACACAGCGCTTCTGGGTCTGGCAGGCGCCAGCAGCAATCAGACTATGACAGAGCTTTATCCTCTTGCAGGAGCTTTGTTTGTTGTGATTTTGATTGCCGGTGTATTAATGATTTCAAGCTGTATGAACAGCAATATTTCCCAGAGAACGAAATTTTTCGGGATGATGCGCTGTATCGGTGCAAGCAAAAAGCAGATCATCCGTTTTGTCCGCCTTGAAGCTTTAAATTGGTGTAAAACTGCCGTTCCCATTGGCTGTATACTGGGAATTGGGGTTACATGGATCATGTGTATTTTTCTGAAAAATGTAGTGGGCGGCGAGTTTGCCGACTTTACCTTTTCATTTAGTATCATCGGCATTGTATGCGGAGCTGCGGTGGGGGTGATCACGGTAGTAATTGCTGCGCATTCTCCTGCGAAGAAAGCGGCAGGGGTATCACCTGTGGCGGCAGTATCCGGAAATGCGGAAATGGAAAAGCATGGCACACATGGGGCGAATACGCGGTTATTTAAGGTGGAAACTGCCCTTGGCATTCACCATGCCACAGCT
>CAYQRG010000038.1:0-231 GCA_964419645.1 uncultured Eubacterium sp. | reverse complement strand
AAAGAAAAATCTGATTCTTATGACTATGTCATTTGCATTTACGGTTATTTTGTTTTTCAGTTTTTTTGCATTTTTGGATTTTGCAAGAGCCTTAATTCCTTCCTTAAACAGTTTTACTCCTGATGTGGCGATTGCAGGTGCAGATACCAGTGTAAATTCTGTAGACAGAAATTTAAAAGGTGAAATCGAAAAGCTTCCCGGAGTGGAGGTTGTGTTCGGCAATGCTTTTGC
>CAYQRG010000037.1:0-12982 GCA_964419645.1 uncultured Eubacterium sp. | reverse complement strand
CCGGACATAATATATCCAACAATCTGATTGACCGGATTGTATCCTTTCTCTGTCAGTGCCTCATAGACAATATGCAGTACGTCTTTTACCTGCATCTCCGGTTCTTTCTCTACTTTGAAAAATTGTGTGTTGTTCAAATTCTGCATAATTTCACGCCCTTATAATCTGCTCTTTTGTTTTCATGCACGCAAAAGCATTGCTTTTATTATTGTAATATATTATGTCCTAAAATTCAACCATAAGATAATTCTGGTCTGCCAGCCTGCCTGTTATGCGGCCTTTTACAAAGGAATTAGACAGATCTTTCTCTGTTTCCAGCGCAACTTTGACATACTCTTTTGTATATCCCGCAAAATAACGCCTGCCCTCTATAAAAGTCGGTTCTTCCATAAGTGCTTCCACTTCGCTGCCGATATAATGCCTTCTAAATTTTTCCGACATTTCACCGGCTAATGCCAGCAGCGCTTCGCTTCTTTCTGTTTTTATCTGCTCCGGAACCTGGTTTGGCATCACTGCCGCTTTTGTCCCCTCTCGTTTGGAATATTTGAACACATGCATTTCATAAAAATGAATCTCTCTCAAATATGCTTTTGTCTCTAGAAATTCTTCTTCTGTTTCCCCCGGAAAGCCTACAATGACATCTGTGGTAATCGCCGGATGTGCAAAATATTTTCTTAGAAGTTCACAGCTTTTCTTATATTCTGCCGTGGTATAGGTGCGGTTCATTCGTTTTAAAGTAGAATCGCATCCGCTTTGCAGTGAAAGGTGAAAATGCGGACAGATTTTTTCTGTTCTGGCAAGCCCTGATACAAATTCTTCTGTGACAATCCCCGGCTCTAAGGAACCTAACCGGATTCTTTTGATGCCCTCTATTTTGGCCGTTTCCAAAATCAGATGCAGCAGTGTTTCCCCGATATCAATTCCATATGAGCTTAGATGAATGCCTGAAAGTACAATTTCCTGATAACCGTTTGCTGCAAGGGTTTTTACTTCATCTAATACATCTGCAAAGGGACGGCTCCTTACCCGGCCTCTCGCATAGGGAATGATACAATAGCTGCAAAACTGATTGCATCCGTCCTGCACCTTAATGAATGCCCTGGTGTGTTCTGCTGTTTTTGTCATATGCAGGCTTTCATAAGGCTGCCTGTGGTTAATCTCTATGACAGATTCTGACTGGGACCTGTCTTTTTCAAAAGCCTCTATCGCCGAAATGAGATCCTGCTTTTTGTTATTGCCGATGATAATATCAACGGCATCATCCAGCCTCGCTTCTTCCTGTTTGGTCTGCACATAACAGCCTGCGGCAACGACGATGCTGTCCGGATTTCTCTTTTTGGCCCGATGGAGCATCTGCCTGGATTTTTTGTCTGCCATGTTTGTCACAGAGCAGGTATTGATCACATAGACATCTGCTTTTTCTGTAAAGTCGACGATTTCATATCCGGCCGCCTCTAACAGCTGCCCCATAGCCTCTGTTTCATAAGCATTTACTTTACAGCCCAAATTATGCAGCGCCGCTTTTTTTTTGTATATTTTGTTCACTTTTACCTCCGTATTTGGCATAAATGGGATTGACTTTTCCTGGTAAAACAAGTACTATATAATTAATTGAAAATAACTTTTTAGGAGGATGATATTCATGAAAACAGTTCAGATTTCTTTGAATTCGATTGACAAAGTAAAAGCTTTCGTCAATACTGTTACACAATTCGATTATGATTTTGATCTCATCTCCGGAAGATATACCATTGATGCAAAATCAATCATGGGTATCTTCAGTTTGGATTTATCCAAACCGATTGATCTGGCAATTCATGTTGAAAGTGATGAGGCAGACATTCTGGAAGCTTTAGATCCTTATCTCGTAAAAGAATAATAATGATCCGATGAAGAGTTCCGCGAAAGCGGAACTCTTATTCTTTCTTATTCATCCTCCGCCGTAACCTCAATCACTTCTACCGAGTCCAATGCTTCCTGCATCAGCTCATCTATTTTCTCTTCCAGTTTCCGTTCTGAGCGTTCAATGACTTTTAAATTCGGTTTTGTCACCGGATGTTTCGCTACAAAAATCGTACAGCAGTCTTCAAAAGGCAGAATGCTCGTCTCATATGCATCTATTTTTTCTGAAATGTCCACAATCTCTTTTTTATCAAATCCAATCAGCGGGCGATATACCGGCATGGTGCATACTGCATTGGTTGCTGCTAATGACTGCATCGTCTGGCTTGCCACCTGCCCGATGCTCTCTCCGGTGATCAGTCCCAGACATTGGTTCTTTTCGGCAAAATGCTCTCCGATCTTCATCATATAACGGCGCATAATGATCGTCAGCTCCTCATGGGGACACTTTTCATAGATATAGAGCTGGATATCCGTAAAATTGACAACATGCAGACGAATTGGTCCTGCATATCTTGATACTATTCTTGCCAAATCTACCACTTTCTGTTTCGCCCGCTCACTGGTATAAGGGGGCGCATGAAAATAAACGGCATCAATGGCAACACCTCGTTTTGCAATCATATAGCCTGCCACCGGACTGTCAATTCCGCCGGAGAGCAACAGCATGGCTCTTCCGTTGGTTCCCACCGGCATTCCTCCGGCGCCTTTGATCTCAACGGAATAAATATTGATTTTTTCGCGAATCTCTACAGATAAAAGCACATCCGGATCATGCACATCCACCCGGATTTCCGGAAATGCTTCCAAAATTTTCTCGCCCAAAGCTGCGTTTAATTCCATGGAATTCATAGGATAATTCTTCCGCGCTCTTCTGGCATTGACTTTGAAAGTAATATTTTTATCGGGATACACCTGGTCCATATAGGCAATCACGTCTTTTGCAAGCTGGTCGAATCCATTGTCCTCCACCAGTACCACCGGACAGATTCCCACAATTCCAAACACCCTGGAAAGGGCAGTTACCACTTCATCATAATCATACTCCGACAGAGCATCCACATAAATCCTGCCTTGGAGACGGCGTACCTTAAAGTCTCCTTCCACCGGCTCTAAGGCATAAGAAATCTGCTTTACCAAAGCCTCTTCAAAAAGGTATCTGTTCTTTCCTTTAATGGCAATTTCACCATATTTAATCAAAAAAGATTTGTACATATTTCCTCCGCTGCTATCTGGTTACTGCTCACTTCGTGACCGGTAACCTATTTTCTTATAAATTTTCTCCGAAATGGAATAATTTCTTCCAAAGCCTCCAGTGCATAGTCGATTTCTTCTTTTGTGGTGTCTTCGCACAGACTGAACCGAACCGTAGAATCCAGCAGATCATTTTTTAATCCAATGGCTTGTAGCGTTCTGCTTACAGAGGGCTTATTGGAAGAACAGGCGCTTCCTGCAGACACATAAATCTCTTTCTCTTCCAGAGAATGTAAAAGCACTTCGCTTCGGACTCCTGCCACGCTGACACTGATAATATGAGGCGCAGACTCTCTTCCCATTTTTCCGTTTACCGTAACATCTTTGATCTTTGTTACTTCCCGGATAAAATAGTCCCTAAGCTCATACATATGCTCTGTTTTCTGCTGCATATTCTCGTATATTTCTGCTGCAGCCTCTCCCAATCCTGCAATGGCCGGCACATTTTCCGTGCCGGAGCGGATGCCCTTCTGCTGTCCGCCCCCAAAGAGTATCGGTTTTAGCTTTGTCTTTTCTCTGACGTATAAAAATCCGCTGCCCTTTGGCCCGTGGATTTTATGACCGCTGACGGAAAGCATGTCAATATTCAGCTTCTTCGGATGAATCAGCATCTTTCCATAGGACTGGATTGCATCTACATGAATCAGAGCCTTTCCCGCCTTTGCGCGTATCCGCTTTGCTGCTTCTGCAATAGGCTCTATCGTTCCGATCTCATTGTTGACCTGCATCATGGAAACGAATATGGTATCCTCATCCAAAGCCTCTTCTAAGGCATCCAGGGATATCACCCCAAATTTATCTACCGGCAGATACGTAACCCGGTATCCCAGCTCTTCCAAATGTTTCATAGGCTGCCACACAGAAGCGTGTTCCACAGACGTTGTAATAATATGGTTTCCTGCCCGTTTGTTCGCCTCTACTCCGCCTAGAATCGCCAGATTATTGGATTCCGTGCCTCCTGAGGTAAATACAATCTCTTTTTCTTCGACTTTTAGTGTTTTTGCAATTTTCTTCCTGGCGTCTTTGATGTATTTTTCTGCATCCGCCCCCATGTTGTGGAGAGAAGAAGGATTGCCGTAATCCTCTGACAAAATCTTTATCATCAAATCCACTGCGCGGTCACTGCATTTTGTCGTTGCAGAATTATCCAGATATGCTTTCATGCCTGCCTCCTAAACTGCGCCTTCCACACAGGAATCAGCCAGAGATGCGCCGCTTTCCGCTTTCGCTTCCAGCTCTAACATCAGCATCGCCATTACGGCAATGCCGGCCGTATCGGTCCGAAGGATACGCCTCCCCAGGGAAATCACCTGCATGGAATCTCTTACCAGTTCAATTTCTTCTTTTGAAAATCCGCCCTCCGGTCCGATCAAAATACTGACAGAATCCTTAGGTTTTATGGATAAAAGAGCTTCTTTTGTCTTTCTCATGCCTGTCTCATTTTCATAGGGAACCAGGCACACATCACAATGCAGCGCATACTCCGCTGCATCTTTGTAACTCATCACAGAATGAATCTTCGGAATCCGGCTGCGTTTCGACTGCTTGGCTGCCGCCTCGGCCAGTTTTTGCCAGCGTTTGACCTTAGCAGCCTCCTTTTTGGCATCCAGTTTTACAACGCAGTATTTCATCGCCACCGGAATAATCTCATATACCCCAAGCTCTACCGCCTTTTCGATCACAGTTTCCATGCGGTCGCCTTTCGGGATTCCCTGAAACAGATAAATTTTGCCGGAAAGCTCCGTAGAGGGAGCATCTTCCTTTAAAATCTCTGCCTGGACAAACGCATCCGCCACCTCGGAAATTTCACAAAAATAATCTTCACCTTTCTGATTGCTGACGCGAATTTTCTCTCCCGGTTTCATGCGGAGTACATTTTTAATGTGATTGACGTCTGATCCGGTAATGGTTACAAATTCCCTTCCAATCTGTTCGTCCTCTACAAAAAACTGATACATATTTACTCCTTTATGGCAGTAATATTCACCCATTCGCCCTGATGATGGATCTCAAGTATTCTCATGCTGGCCTGCTCTATGGCATCTTTTACTTCTTCTTCTTTAAAATCAATGATTCCGGAAGTGATAAAAATTCCGCCTGTTTTCAGCCGGTCTGGAATCACAGGAGCCATAGGAATAATTACGTCCGCCAGTATATTGGCAACTACAATGTCAAAGCATTCCCTGCCCACCGTATTCTGCAATGCCGTATCGTCAATCAGATTTCCTACATAAAATCTTCCGGATTCCTCTGACAGATGATTCACTTCCATATTCTCTGCGGTGGATATCATACAATTTTCATCCAGATCCGTTCCCACGACTTCCGATGCCCCTAGTTTTAAGGACACAATGGATAAAATACCGCTGCCGCAGCCCACATCCAATACTTTTGCATTCGGACAGTTTCTGACGTATTTGATCAGCTGACGGATACATAGCTGAGTGGTTTCGTGTTTGCCTGTTCCAAAAGAAATGCCGGGATCAATCTCAATCAAAAGCTTGTCCTTATCTTCTTCTTTTAAATCTTCCCAGGTAGGCTTGATCAATATATCTTCAATGGAAAAAGAATGAAAATACTCTTTCCAGTTGTTCATCCAGTCCAAATCTTCCGTATCGCTGGAAGTGATCACTCCGCTGCCCACATCCATAAACTGCCGCTGCCATTCGATGCCTTCCGCCACCTGTTTCAAAAGAGCAGAATGGTCTTCTCCGTCTTCTAAGTAAAAGCTCACATGGCTGATTCCTTCATCCGGCGGCAGCTCCGGCAGAAAGTCAATAAACATATCCGCCTGGTCTTCTTTGGTCAAGGGGACATTGTTTTCAATCTCCACGCCCTGTATGCCAAGCTCCGCCAGCATAGCGCTGATTAAATCTTCTGCGGCCGTTGTTGTCTCAATGGTAAATTTGTTCCATTTCATGTATTATCCTCCGTTTTATGGTAAAAAAACAAAGTGGGACGAGCCCACTTCATTTGCATTTATTCCTGAAAAATACGGCTTTTCGGCCGTCCAAGGTTCTCCTTTAACATTTCATACTCATCGGTAATCCTCTGAAGAATCTCTGCATCTCCTGCACCGTTGTCCGGATGAAAAACCTTGATCAGATCCTTGTAGCGTTTCTTAAGAGATCGCATATTCTTCACACCGCCAAAAAACACGGATACGGATAAATCACGGAATAAAAATTCTGAACCTTCTCCGTCTTCTTCGCCGGAGTTGAAACGATCCAGCTGCTCCCTCTCGGCAGCCAGCCTGCGCCATCCGTCTTCCAACATTTTCCATTCCATATCAAATATGCGCTTTTCTTTTTCTAGCCGCTTTTCTTCAAATGCCTTTGCTCTGAAAAATTCCTGTCTTTCATACTCTAACTGCTGCTGTTGACGCCTTAGCTCTGCTCTTTCTTCCGAATACCTCTGCTCCTCTGACAAGCGGTCAGCCGTCCTGGAAAAATGCCAGTCGGAAATATAACTTACAACACCCTTTGTCATCGCATATGCCTGATCCATACTCTGTTTCCTTTCCCACAATATCTATCAAGATATGGCGTTTCATCAGCCACTATTCGCATTTTAGGATACAACATATAGAGAAAGGCAACAATAGGAAAATAGTACCAGTTCTTATGGACTTCCTTACAAATCCTCCAAAGATTCCTTTATTTTTTCTTTAAAACTCTTCTTCTTCGGCTTTTCTGCTCCCTTTGTACTTGCATTCAGTGAATTGCCTGTTTCCGCGTCAAACTTCCGCAATGCCTCTTTGGCCGCCTCATTTAATTTCGTCGGCACCTGAACCACTAATGTCACGTAATGATCCCCCCGAACTGTCTTATTCCGAAGGGAAGGAACGCCTTTTCCTTTCAGGCGGATTCTGGTGTCTGTCTGGGTTCCCGGTTTTACTTCATAGAGCACATCTCCGTCTACCGTATTGATCCGCACTTCGCCGCCCAAAGCCGCCTGGGCATAGGAAATCGGAGCTGTGGAATAAATATTCATATCCTGTCTCTGGAAAATCGGATGTCTGGATACCATAACTTCCACTAACAGATCGCCTCTTGGACCGCCGTTTCTTCCCGGCTCGCCCTTGTCACGGATGCGTACGCTCTGCCCGTTGTCAATTCCAGGAGGAATCGTTACTTTAATTCGTTTCTTGGATGCAATGTAACCGGTTCCCCGGCAATCGGAACATTTTTCCTTTACAACCTTACCGGTTCCGTTACATTCCGGACAGGTCTGCACGTTCTGCACCATGCCAAACAGTGACTGCTGGCTGTACATGACTTTTCCTTTTCCGCCGCACTTGGTACAGGTCTGGGGACTGGTGCCCGGCTTTGCTCCTGTGCCGTGGCAGGTGTTACATTCGTCTTTTAACACAATTTCCAGTTCTTTCTCACAGCCGGAAATGGATTCTTCAAATGTGATGCGCACACTGGCCCGAAGGTTTGCTCCTTTTCTCGGTCCGTTATCTGCGCTTCTCCTTCCACCGCCAAAAAAGTCACCAAAGAGATCACTGAAAATATCTCCCATATCCATACCAGAAAAATCAAAGCCTCCGGCGCCGCCCATACCTCCGTCAAAGGCTGCATGGCCGAACTGGTCATATTGTCTTCTCTTATCGGCATCGCTTAAAACAGCATATGCCTCCTGTACCTCTTTGAATTTCTGTTCTGCTTCTTTGTCCCCCGGATTCATATCCGGATGATATTTTTTGGCAAGCTGACGAAATGCTTTTTTTAAAGCAGCATCATCCGCATTTTTGTCAACGCCTAACACTTCATAATAATCTCTCTTATCTGCCATAATCTATTCCCTCTTTGATTTTATTCCGTTACAAGCTTTAGGGTTTTAGAATATTCTAAAACCCTTCGCTTCATATCTTACATAATAGATTATACTTCTTTAAAGTCTGCATCTACCACATCATCTTCCGGCGCGCTGCCTGCTGCGCCAGCACCCATATCCGGGCCTGCGCCTGCCGCCTGCTGAGCTGCCTGAGACTGTTCATACATCTTGGCAAATACTTTCTGAGCGCTCTGAGTTAATTTTTCCTGAGCTGCTTTCAATTCTCCAACCTGGTCTTCTGTCATCTCTTCTGCATTTGGATGTGCCTCTAAGAGAGCTTTGACTGCACTGATATCTGCTTCTACTTCGGATTTGTCTGCAGCATCTAAGTTGTCGCCAATCTCCTCTAATGCTTTTTCTGTCTGGAATACGAAAGAATCAGCGTCATTTCTGGCGTCAATCGCTTCTTTTCTCTTCTTATCCTGCCTCTTTCACAGCCTTCTCAATGTCGGAATCTGACATATTGGAACCTGCTGTAATCGTGATGTGCTGTTCTTTTCCTGTTCCAAGATCTTTTGCAGAAACATTCACGATACCGTTGGCATCAATATCAAATGTAACTTCGATCTGAGGAACGCCCCGGCGTGCAGGAGGAATTCCGTCTAAACGGAACTGTCCTAAGGACTTGTTGTCCCTTGCGAACTGTCTTTCACCCTGTACGACATTGATATCAACAGCGGTCTGATTGTCTGCTGCCGTGGAGAATACCTGGCTCTTTTTCGTCGGAATTGTAGTATTTCTTTCAATCAGTCTTGTTGCAACACCGCCCATGGTCTCAATGGATAAGGACAGTGGAGTAACATCCAATAAGAGGATATCCCCTGCGCCGGCATCGCCTGCCAGCTTACCGCCCTGAACGGATGCGCCGATTGCCACACACTCGTCAGGATTTAAGGATTTGCTGGGTTCTTTGCCTGTGAGCTGTTTTACTTTATCCTGTACTGCCGGAATACGGGTAGATCCGCCTACCAGTAATACCTGGCCTAAATCTGCATTGGTCAGACCTGCGTCCTTCATTGCGTTCTGTACCGGGATTGCAGTTTTCTCTACCAGATCATGTGTCAGTTCATCAAATTTTGCTCTGGTTAAGTTCATATCGAAATGTTTCGGGCCTTCTGCCGTTGCTGTAATGAAGGGTAAGTTAATATTGGTTGTTGTTGCAGAAGATAATTCTTTCTTTGCTTTTTCTGCTGCCTCTTTTAACCTCTGCAGCGCCATTTTATCACCGGAAAGATCTACACCTTCTGCTTTCTTGAACTCATCGATCATCCATTTTGTGACTCTGTTGTCGAAGTCATCACCGCCGAGACGTGTATCTCCGTTGGTTGCCAGTACTTCGATGACGCCGTCGCCGATCTCGATAATGGATACGTCAAAGGTACCGCCGCCCAAGTCATAAACCATGATCTTCTGCTCTTTTTCATTGTCAAGGCCGTATGCTAAAGCTGCTGCAGTAGGCTCGTTGATGATACGTTTTACTTCAAGTCCTGCGATTTTTCCTGCATCTTTGGTTGCCTGACGCTGTGCGTCATTGAAATATGCCGGTACGGTAATTACGGCCTCTTTTACGGTTTCTCCCAGATATCCTTCTGCATCTGCTTTTAACTTCTGAAGGATCATTGCAGAAATCTGCTGCGGAGAATATTTCTTCTCATCAATCACGCGGCCATTGTCGGTACCCATATCTCTTTTAATGGATGCAATGGTCTTTTCTGCGTTTGTAACTGCCTGACGTTTTGCAGGCTCTCCTACCAGTCTTTCTCCTGTTTTTGTAAAAGCTACGATAGACGGTGTTGTTCTTGCGCCTTCCTGGTTGGCAATAACGGTCGGCTTGCCGCCTTCCATAACTGCTACACAGCTGTTTGTTGTTCCTAAGTCAATACCAATGATCTTACTCATAATTGTTACCTCCTGATTTGCTCTCTTCCTTTTATATTTTATAGATTTTTTATTGATTAATTTGCTACTTTAACCATACTGTGGCGGACAACGGTGTCGCGGTACATATAACCTTTCTGCAATTCCTCTGCGACAATATTTTCTCCCAGATTTTCATCTTCTATGTGCATCACTGCATTATGAAATTCGGGATCAAACTCTGCGCCGGCTGCTTCAATCGGCTTAACGCCGACTTCTTCCAGCATCGTCATCATCTGTTTATAAATTTTGTTCATGCCTTCTACAAAAGCGTCTTCTTTTGCTTCTTCCGGCACAGCCAAAAGTCCTCTTTCAAAATTGTCAATCACCGGAAGCACTTTTTCTACAATGCTTTTCGCTCCCATGGCAAACATCTGGGACTTTTCTTTTTCTGTCCTCTTCCGGAAATTCTCAAACTCAGCCATTTGCCGTTTTAAGCGGTCTGTCAGCTCTTCGATCTGCTCATCTTTTTTGTCTTTTTTCTTTTTCTTATTGAAAAGACCTTTTTTGCCTTCTTCGGAAGGTTCTTTGCCGGATTCTTCTGTTTCCTCCCGGCTTTCTGTTTCCGATTCTGTATCCGCTTCGGCTTCTGCCGCCTGGTTTGCTTCTGTTTCAAATTCCTCTAAGGTTTCTTCCTGTTCTTTCTCCTTATTCATCTCTGCCACTTTCTTACCACCTTTCCTTATTTGTGTGCTCTTTTTGGCATATAAAGGGATACCCGAAGGGTATTTCTTTTATCTGTTAAGTGGAAGGCTTTCTTAAAATGCCGTCCAACTGACCTTTCAATTCCTTCAAACTGCCCATGACCTTTTCATAATCCATACGTTTTGGTCCGATGATTCCCACAGTGCCTTTTACGCCTTCGCTCAGTTCGTATGTGGCTGTAACAACACTACAGTCCTTCATCGTCTGAATGGGACTTTCATTTCCGATATACACCTGGATGCCCGTTTCGTTCTCGCTGCTTAAACTGTCGGATACCAAAGCGGCTAACTGCTGTTTCTCTTCCAATGTATAAATCAATTCACTGGCTTTCTGCGAATCGGAAAGCTCCGGATATTTAAAAATGTTGGTCGCTCCGCTGGTGTAGATCTCCAGCTCTTCCTGGCTAATGGATTCTGCTATTGCGTCCAGTACAATTCCTGCAATATCGCTGTAACAGCCTGCCTGTTCTTTCATCTTGCTGATGACTCCAAGATTGATCTCCGGAATGGATAATCCGTTCAATGTGGAATTAAACAGTACATTCAGTCTCAAAAGCGACTCATTATCTAAAGGCTCGCTGATCGGAATGATTTTGTTCTTCACAACGTTCGTTTCCATTACGATTACGGCTAAAAGCTGGTTCTCATCCAACTGGGAAAGCTGAATGAATTTGACTTTATTGCCATTGTATTTCGGGGAAGAAATCATCGTCGCGTAATTGGTCGTCTGAGCCAGCATCTTCGCTACCTGTTTCAATACCTGTTCCATTTTCTCGGTGTGCTCAATGACAAAGTCCTTCATATCGGAAATTTCTTTGTCCTTGCTTTGCAAAAGATGATCCACATAAAAACGATATCCTTTGTCTGACGGTATTCTTCCTGCCGACGTATGAGGTGCGGTGATGTAGCCCAACTCCTCCAAATCCGACATCTCATTACGAATTGTAGCAGAACTTAAATTCAAATCCGTGTACTTTGATATGGTCCTCGAACCTACCGGTTCGCCGGTTTCTAAATACGTGCGGATGATCGCCTCTAAGATCTTAACTTTTCTCTCATCCAATCCGTCCATGTGCTCACTCCTGTGCCGGTATTACTGTTTTCTTTGCAGCCAGTAACCTGTTGCTTTCTTTTGTTAGCACTCATTCATCAAGAGTGCTAATATTTACATTGTTAAGATAGCACCATACGTTTTCTTTGTCAACAGTTATTTTGGAAATTTATATTTTGTTTATAATTGGTAATGGCTATTCTGCAAAAAAGCGCAAAAAATACCGGAAAGCATATCAAATGCCTCCCGGTATCTATTGCTTTTGTATTCTTTTGTTTTTTATACTTCAAAATCCAGACAAACTCTATTCTGTGTATGTGGCCTGACTTTTCCGTCAGCAACTTTCACATGCTCCGGATGCACGGCATATCCCTTTAATGCTTCCTCATCTGTAAAAACAGAATCCAGCATCAGATCTGCGTTTGACGAAGGCAGCCCGTTGGTGTACACATGAATCTCTTTCAGGCCTGGAATTTTTCCTATCAGATTTTCCAATCCTGTTTTGATGTCTGCTTTTATGGTTTCCTTTTCTTCTTTGGAATACTCTTCTTTTAACTGCCACAGTATTACATGTTTTACCATTTCAAATGCCCCTTTTCTTATAATCGCTTTATTTATAATCGTTCTTCCCAGTTCTTTAAGATTTCTTCGCAGCGGTCTACATCCACTTCCTCTACGGCATCTTTTAATCCTGCAAAAGATTCCTGCTGCCAGCCTTCATATCCATACTGATCCATGTCTGAAATTACATCGCCCATGGCGTCCATATCCAGCTCTTCCATTGCGTCTCTCATCTTCCCAAAGCAATGCAGCAACTGGTCTTTTGAGATCTGCTTTTTGGCTGTTTCTTTTTTCTGGTCGGAACAAAACGGTTCCAATACCGGCAAATAATTCAGGTATTGCTCCAACATCTCATCCGTTCTTCTATGTATAAATACGCCGTCCTGCGCATTTCCTGCTTTTTCTAACGCTGCTGCTTTTTCGGATAAGGAAGTCGCTCCGATCTGCCTGGAGGAACTCTTTAACGCATGGACTTCAATGGTGTAATCCTTCCAGTCCTCCGCCTCTTCCAATTCCTTGATCCGTTTGGCCTTTTTCTCAATACTGCGGTAATACACCTTCAAAATCGACCAGAACAACGCCTCGTTGCCCAAAAATTTCAGCGCCATGGCCACATTCAGATCTCCCACTACAACGGCATCGGATTTGTCCGCTTTCTTCTGAACGCCTAATGTGCTGTGGACCTTCTGGATTTTTTCAGGAGGAAGCCATTTTTTAACTTTGGAGATCAGCATCTGAAGTTCAATGGGCTTTG
>CAYQRG010000036.1:0-13469 GCA_964419645.1 uncultured Eubacterium sp. | reverse complement strand
CGGCGCGGCGGCGTCAAAAAAGTGCAGCGCCGCAGCATTTCTCCTAGAAGATCTTCTGCGTCCAGAGATTTTAAAAGATCTGCAGAATTCCGTTCCTTATACGCCTATGTCAGACGGCACGGAACCTGCAGCCTATGTCTATGCCAACTATTTTCTGGCTAGGAAAATCACGAGCAACGAACGTCTTTCCCTACTGCACCAGCTATCTTTGGAATTTCATTTGAACTTATACTCCCACCAACCGTCGCCTCAGATTCCAAAAGCTCATTTTATGGGAACGGCAGACTATTATACTCTCATGCCTCTGATTTTTAAAAACAGTGCGGTAAATCTAAATATCACCTTAAAGAGCATTTATTCCGGTATTCCCCTGCGCTGCATGGATATTATGGGTGCCGGCAGCTTTCTTTTAAGCAATTACCAGGCAGACTTTTTCGATTACTTTCTACCGGAAGAAGATTTCGTATTTTATGAAAGTGAGGAAGACTGTCTGCAAAAAACGCGCTATTATCTCTCTCACGAATCAAAGCGCAGACAGATTGCCCAAAATGCTCTTGGCAAAATGAAAGAAGCGCATACTTTTGTCCACAGAGTGCAGACGATCCTTTCTATTCTCCCTTAAAAACACTTCTATAATCCTCTTCAAACATCGGAATTGCCGCCTGGTAGGATTCCATCAGGCGGATACTCCGTTCCATAATTTCCGGAATATCCATATCCTCTTTTGCACAGATAGATTCCTTTAATTCAAACTCCTCTTTGCTTGCATATAGCGCAATCCAGCCAATAAACGGATGAAAATCAATCTTATCGTTTTGTTTTGCAATTTCATTGAGTCGTTTTTTTATCTGATTGCTACTCAACTTATGATATCGCTGAATCAATTCTTTCTCCATAGAAATCACAGCAGCAAGATGCCCTTCAAATTCTGTCTTTAACTTCTCCAGTTCAACTGCCTTTTGATACAGACGCTTTTGTTGCTCTTGATCAAATACAGGCGGCAGATTTTGCAAAATTTCATGAAATTCTATTTTACGTTCACATTCCTGCTCAATTGTCTCCTGCAAGGTTTGAATCACCGTTCCTTCTATTTTTGCTCCACCTTCTGTAGCATCGATCACTTTCAATTCTCTGCATTCATTTTGAATCGCTTTCTCAAACCATTGCTTGTAATACTTCATCTGATAATCTGTTTCCAGCATAGTTCCATCAATGCCTTCCACCTGGACAACGTATCTTCCGTTTATATATGCATCATTATCTCCCAAGATGCCCTCAATTCCTTTGGTATGTGACTGCCCTCCCGTAAATGCCAAATCCTGGCCAATCAGTATGATCGTCTGAAACCCAAAGTAACGGGCCAACTGAAATGCTTCTATAGATATGGAGCCTCCCGGCCGGGTCGCAGGGATCTCTTCTCCCAGTTCTTTTTGCAATGCTTCGTCCCACCACGCCATAAGATGGTCATAATAAAAAACTTTTTCTCCGTATTTTTTTATCGGAGAAGGATTTGTCCAATAAGAAGCTGTCCATAAAAATTCCTGCTTGTCCACTGTTTCAAAAAAACGTTCCGGCGCGTTTGGATCAACGGTACACACTAAATCCGGACGTATCCCCTCTCGGATCACCGTGCGCAGTGCAGCATCCACAACAAAAATAAATGCTTTCCCTTCTGCTTTTTTCACTTCCCTAATATTTTTATCTAAAGAAGGTCCTGCGGAAATAATAATTGCTGGAAGCTGATCGACTCCCATTCTTTGAATTTCTTTTTTTATCTGAATGCAATGCCTTTGTGTGATCATATTATTTAAATGAAACAATGCATTCGTGGATATTTTTCGGTTAAACCCTTCAAAAGTCCCTTTCTGCAGCACTTCCCATTCGATTCTTCCAACTACTTCATCCGTATACTTTTCACAGATTTGAGGATAGAGTATGTCATATGCCGGCAAAATGCAAAACTCCACTAATTTAATATAACTATACTCAATGACACTGGCAATCATATCTGCCAGCTCCTTCCACCTTTCGGAAGTACAGATCCACACCCGGGAATCCAAAAACAACTCTTCCAAATCATATTCCAGCACAGCTTTTTCTAAAATCTCCAAATCCGGTTCACAGATGACCAAAACATTGCTCTTATCACATTTCTCTAACAGTTTGCGGATAGCCATTCCATCACTAAAACCAAAAACAAAATATCTGTAAAAAGGTTTACAATCATATCTATCAGCATATAAATTAGAAGCGCTGTCCGGGTCCAGCCTGCTGTTTAAATGCCAGGTATATCCATCCCTTGTAACAGTCAATACTTTTCTTCCATTCCCTATATCCTGGACCTGTACGCTATTTTCTTTTCTTTGTAAAATTCTTGTTCTTATTTCATCTGCCAGCCGCTCATTTTTGCTGGCAAGTGCTCTTATATTTCTTTCCCAATTTTCCATGTTCCTGCCCCTAATGTTTTAATCTGTATAATTCTACGACAGATGTAGCATATTCTTGCAGACAATCTGCCATACCCAGCATATCTTTCTGTCCATATGCACGATTAAAGTTTTGATACATCATGGAAATATAGAGTAAAATCTGCTGTTCATCTTCATCCCTGATCTCTAATAATGCATCTGTCACTATTTTTAATTTCGGAAGTAACGCTCCAACCTTTTCTAATCCTTCCTGTTCCCGATTCTGATAAAAGGCTATGCTGACATCATCAATTTCTTCCTGTAATTCTGCAATATCCATAGATTCTTTTCTCCTACAGTTCTATTTTAACCCTATAAAGCCTGCCACTGGCGGCTTCTTTTAGTTGTGTACAAAGAAAAAGCCGACGTATAAACGCCGGCTTTTTGTAATTCCGAAATTACTGTAATAAGGATAATACACCTTGGTTAGACTGATTAGCCTGTGCAAGCATTGACTGTCCTGCCTGTGCAAGAATGTTGTTCTTGCTGTACTGAACCATTTCAGAAGCCATATCTGTATCACGGATACGGGATTCTGCTGCCTGGCTATTCTCTGCTGCTACATCCAAGTTTGCAATTGTATGCTCTAATCTGTTCTGTAAAGCACCAAGTTTGGAACGCTGTGCAGATACTTTTGATAAAGCGCCTGCGATAGCGGAGATTGCTTTTCCAGCTGCTGTGAAGCTTCCAACGCTTACGCTTCCTCTTGCTACACCGATTGTACTTGCATTCATATTTCCAATGGTAATTGCAATTCTCTGTCCGGAAAGAGCACCAACCTGAAGGTTCTTGTTTGCAAATCCGCCGTCTAACAGGTTCATGGTATTGAACTGTGTTGTAGACTGAATTCTGTCGATCTCAGATACTAACTGGTTGATCTCATCCTGAAGTGCTCCTCTATCAGCTGTGGTATTCGGATCGTTTGCTGCCTGAACAGCTAACTCATTCATACGCTGTAAGATTGCGTGAACTTCGTTCAATGCACCTTCAGCTGTCTGAATTAAGGAAATACCATCCTGTGCGTTTGTTGAAGCTCTGTTTAAACCACGAATCTGGCTTCTCATCTTCTCAGAAATTGCTAATCCTGCTGCATCATCTGCTGCACGGTTGATTCTGTAACCAGAAGATAATTTCTCAGATGATTTTGCCTGCTGACTTGTTACCATACCTAACTGTCTGTTAGAGTTCATTGCTGTAAGATTGTGTTGTACTACCATATTATTTTCCTCCTTGAATATACTGCAGCGTCCTTGCTGCAAAACTTGTTTTTCAGATGCGCCTCTTCCTGGCCGTACGCTCCATTAGGATTCGCCTCTCAAGTAACAATTGTTATCTTGTTTAATTGTAATATATATCGGCCTAATCTCACGATACTTTACAATAAAAAATAAATTTTTTTATTTTATTTTTTATTATCAATCACCTGTGCGGAATAACTTTTCTGCCGCATCATATTCTGATAATATTGCTGGACCACCTTCTGGCTGTTGCGGACTCCTTTTACCTGATCCCGCACATCGGCAAACTTACGGTCTGCCTCTTCTTTGTTTCTGGCTTCCTGTGTCTGAATCGTATTAGTCTTTTCTGTAATCTCTTTAATCAGCGCCTGCATTTTTTTAATCTCATCTGCATATTGTTGCTTGTTTTCACTGAGATTCCCCTTAACACGCTCAAAAAGCTCTTCAAAACCATCGTCCAACAAATTCAACTGTTCAACAAAGCCAGCTTTATTGTCCATATTCTTTTCAAAATCTTCTGGCAAGAGATTCGGATCCTGCAGCAAAAGCTTCTGCTGGCGGTTTAATTCTATGATTCTGTCCAGAATATCCCGTTTTTTCTCAAGACTTTCCCGCATAATATTAATATAACTTGTTTCCATATCTATCTCCTGTGATCGAAAGTATTATTTAACACCAGCACCACCAGCCCGCCTCATAACCTCTTTCCATGTATCTCGCATTGTGCGAAAATGCTCTAAGACTTCTGCCACAATATCTTTATCTTTTCGGATATTTGCCTCTACCAGCCTTTGATGAAGATATGCATAAACATTATCAAAATCTTTAGCTACCGGATATTTATGATTCAAAGTCGCCTGAAATTCTTCGATAATATTTTCCACTTTTACAATATTAGTGTGAGCTTTTGAAATATCCTTTTTCTCAATTGCATCAATTGCGATATTACAAAATTTAATCGCTCCTTCATAAAGCATCAGTGTCAACTCTGCCGGTGACGCTGTCATTATTTTATTGTTTGCATATGCTGCATATCCCTTGTTTGTCATTGTATAACCTCCCTGTTGCTAATGACTTTCTATCAACCTCCGAATAAGCTTGCAAGGTAGGACTGCTGACTCTGCAACGTAGCAAGTGCAGACTCCATAGCTGCAAATTTCTTGTAGTAGGAATCCTCTATGCTCTTCAGCTTTTCTTCCCACTTACTGATTGTTTTCGTATAATCACTATACTCTCTTGCCATTTCTTTGTCATTGTATACAACATTAAAACTGCTGAGCGTTGTGGAACTCATTTTCTTATTGATGGTATTATACACACCGCTTGTAAGCTGTTTCATAAAATCAACAACGGAATCTGGATCTTCCATCAATGCTGCCATAAGCTTATCTGTATTGCCTGCTGTTAAGGTATCTTCAGAATCTCCATCAATATGGAATGCATTATGCTCGTTATCCGCAGAATTCAAAATTCCAAGGGTATGAATTCCGAAACTGGAAAGACTGTAATTCTTTCCGTTGATATTATAAGACTTCAGCATTGCTGATGTCATTCCATTCATAAGGCTGCCCAATGTATCATCTCGGCGAAGTAAGGAATCCTTGATCTTTTTCTCCCACTCTGCAATTTCAGAATCACTCATCGCATCCTTTTCTTCGCTTGTCAATGGCTCATAGCCTCTGGAAGAACCGGCATTATAGAGTTTTGTCATTTCATTGATCAATTCATTGTAATCTTTTAAGATTCCCTTGATTTTGTCATAAAGTCCCTGCGTATTATTTGCAATAGTAACTGTTATTTCATTATCACCTGTCTCAGCCAGTGCATTGATCGTCAGACCGTTTACTGTCAGCTGATTCGTCGTAGAAACATAAGATGCTCCATTTACTTCGATCAAAGCATCCTGTCCGTTTACACGAGTTGCTCCCTGACTGTATTCTACAGAAATAGTACCATTCAGAACGCCTACTGCATTTGTGATCTTTGCTGTTACATTTTCTGCAGTGAAAGCCGCATTATCTAACAATGCATGATCACTTAATGTTTTCTGTGCAGCATTAATCTCATCCTGCAAGTCATTTACATGATTTTCTAATGTTCCATCCTGATATGCAGTCTGGATTGCAGCAATCTGATCTGCATTTGCCTGTACGCCATTCTCATCTGTCGCTTCATAAGCTGAGATTGTTGTAAGTGAATTTTTATATTCGTTTACTTTACTTTCATCCACAACGGTTTCTATTACTTTGGTGCCGTCTGCATTTTCTTTTTCTACTTCTTTGGTGAAACCTGCTGTTTTCTCAAGATCCTGCAGTCTGGTGGATGCATCTGTCAATGTGATACCCTCCGCCTCCAATTTCGCTTGAGTAAAGTTCTCTTTGTTTTCACCTCGGCGTGTATATGTACCGTCTTTTAACTTATCATAAAGATTTCCGTCTGCATCTATATAGACATCTTTCAAACTCTTCTCTTTTAACAGAGTGTGCAGTTCGTCATTCTCCTGGGTAGAAAGTTTGGAAAGATTATTCTGCTCTGCATCCTTCACGGTCTTATAAGCATTCGCATATCTGATCTCTGCTGAATTATTAGTAACTGTTGCAGGAGCCTTGCGTACTTCTTCCAGTATAGCTGCAATATTGCTTTCTGTTGCGGCAGCATCATAATTGCCGGATGCATCATATACTGCATAAGCTTCCCACTTTTTATACATCTCTGTATCTGCTTTAGAAGCCACACTGAGACCTAATTTACTTAAAGCCGCTGTACCATCCGCATCACTTCCGGTCAATGAAAAATCACTGTCTTTACCGGTTTTTGCAGATGCCACATAAATACGATGATGTGTTGCATCATAATTTGCTTTTACACCAGCACTATTCAAAGATTTTACAAATTCAGATACTGTTGTATCACTGTTCACCGCAATATCTGTTGTTTTACCGTCTACATTTACGCTGATCGTACCGTTTCCACCAGTATAACCTAAATCAGATAACTTACTGTTCTCTGAAATTTGATTTCCAAGATCAGCGCCTGTCAAATAACCGCTCCTTGCAACATCTTTGATTTTTACGGAATAGCTTCCGTTGATCGCGGATGAAGATGCACTGACTGTTGCTTTTGTGGAATCAGAAACAGTTGCTGTTCTGATGTTATATGCTGCTGAATATCTTAAACTAGTAAGCTTACTGTAAAAAGCAGAAACTTTGCTGTTCAAAGATTTCCACGCATCCTGTTTCCAGGACAGTTTCGTCTGTGCTTTTGTGTACTTCTGTGTCTTTACACGATATGCGGATACCAATTCTGAAATTAACGCTTCTGTATCCAAACCTGAATTCATTCCTGTAATTCTAATGGGCATGTGATTTCCTCCTATCTCTTCTCATCTACCATAAGTCCTGCCATTTCCCATACTTTTGCAATCATATCCAACATCTGCTCCGGCGGATATTCTTTGAGAACTTCTTTGGTCTCCTTGTCAACAATTTTAATTGTGATATGATTTGTTCCATCGTGAACTCCAAAAACAGCCTGGGAATTTTTAGAATTGCGCTTAATCTCTTCTACTGCTTTCTTTAGAGCCTCTGTCCCGACACCCTTTGTACTGCTGTCGCTTCCAACGCCGTTCTTAGACAGACTATCCTCTGAGATCACTGTTGTCCCTGTATTTTTCTCGACGGATACAGGTTCCGCCACGCTGCCTGCTAATTTTTCAGGCGCTTCTTTTGTTGTTTCTACTCCTGACACGCTTCCCTGATATGTCATTTGCGGATTTAAAACTGATTGGATCGCCATCTCTAACCACCTCCATGTGATTGTACTAAAATTATGTTCCCTACATATTTTATATATATATCGGACAATATCTTCAAAAAATTTAGAGCAGCTTCTTCAACTCATCCATTCCGTCCGGATGGATCGCCGCTTTGTTTTCATCTTCAATCTGAAGATATACTTCCTTCCGATAAATAGGTACTTCTTTCGGTGCCGTAATACCGATTTTGATCTGATCGCCACGAATTTCAAGTATCGTGACCTCAATATTGTTGTTTAGTACGAGAGACTCACCTTTTCGCCTGGTTAATGCCAGCATATCTATTCACCCGCCTTCTTTTTTCCGTCCTTGATCAAATCATATATTTTATATCTGACTGCATAATCGTCTTCCACAATCAGCTGGCATCCTTTGTTCGTATCCGTGTTAATAACAATCGGTGCCTTTAAGTTCACGGATATGTCTTCAATATCTTTCGGAACCGTTACTGTAACAAGGACATATGTGTTCTCCGGTGTCAATGTTCCGAGATTTTCTAACAACTCGTTGTCAACGGTTGGATTATAATCTGACAGAATCTCTGCCGGTACAACTACCGGTATGGCAATATCTCCGTCATCCATAGACTGCAGCCACATGATCACAGATTTTTCCTCGCGGTCCGAATCGAAAATCAATGTAAAATGTTTCAATTCCGGAAATCCGATCATTCCCTGATCTATCTGAATGATTTTTTCATCCTGGATCTCTATTTCCCCAAATAATCTTGTTTTTGCTTTCATGATTTATCCTCACTTTAAATATAATCTAATAAAGTCTGTTTCTCAATCTTACCTGCTGACAGTAGAGATGCCTGATATGCATTATAAGCTGCCGTATATTCAATAATGATATCGGATAACTCCTTGTCTTCATTACAGGATTTCAACTCTTCCTGGGTAAGCTGCAAATTGCTGATTCTGGTCTCTGTCATTTCCAACTGATCGCCTCTTGTACCGACTTCCGTATAGGCAATATTGAGTTTCTCAATATATTTGTCAAATTTACCGATTCCTGCACTGTAAAGCTCCGTCAACCGGCTATCTGCATAATCAGCTTCTTTCTGTGCTGCTGCCAGCCATTTCTCAATCTGTTCTGTACATCCGGCATACTGTGCCTCGTTTTTCATTTCTGTCAGACGGTCTACTTTATCGTGAGCATTGATCGCTGCCTGTACGGCATCTGTAAGTTCCACTACATCCTGATAAATGTTCATATCAAAAACTTCATCTGCCTGTAAATTGACGGTCAGTGTCTGATTCAAAGAAACTGTATAATTGATATCTTCATAAATCTTGTTGCCGTTGGCATCAAATTTAGTATATTCAATTGGATTCTTCTCATCACTGATATCTGTACAGTTATAATAATATTCCGGACGAAGCTCTCCTTTATCAAATCCTGTCTTTTGATAATCAATTTCTATGGAAGCACGGCTTGATTTCAACTCATTACCAATTTCACTACCGAAAATAACCTCGCCTGTATTTTGGATAATGATAATTTCATCATCACCAATGGATTTCCGTCCATTTACGCCATTCTCTGCCCATTCCGCTTCTGATGCATATACTGTCGGTTCCGGAAGTGTAATTTCATTTCCATCTTTGTCAGTGGCTTTCAGTGTTATCGTATCTCCATCATCAATCCCGTCATATGCAAGACGAATTCTGTCATAATTATCTTTTGCGATAAAATCCTGTCCTGAAACTCTGTCTAATTCTGTCTGGTCTGTTACTTCAGCAAGGGTAGTCGGAACTTCTACAGATCCGCTTAAATATGCATACTCGTCAATATCTTTATAAGTGAATTTCTGAGCGATCTGATAGGTCGTATCTGCCTCATCTTCTGTAAATGTCAGCTGGGAATTGGTTCTGTATCCTGTGAATACGGTTCTTCCTGCATTATCCGCATTTCCTTCGCTATACAACTGCGTCTTTAATGCTGTTAAATTTTTTAATATGGTGTTTCTATCTTCTGCTGTCAGATAAGAGTTTGTTCCGTTTACACATTCAGTCTTAACATCTGTCAGAATCTTATTCATATTCTTGAGCGCAGTTTCCGTTGCCTCTAACCATGCCTCTGCATCTGGAATATTTTTCTCATAATACTGGTCGATCTGGCTTAACGTACTCCGCAGCCGCAATGACCGAATAGCGATGATCGGGTTCTCGGATGGCCGCTGGATCTTTTTCTGAGATGACATCTGCAGATTCAATGCATTGACATTCACTTTATTTCCATTGATATTGGCGCTGGTATTATTAATCATCATGTTATTGGTTATTCGCATATCCTGGTCCTCCTTATAAGCGCAGATGTATTATACACCTGTTCCGTTAATTAATTTATCGTACATTTCTGACATACACTGAATCATACGCGCTGCCAGATTATATGCATTCTGGAATTTCACCAGATCCAAAGCCTCTTCATCTTCATCTACTCCAGAAACAGAAAGCCTCTGATTTGTGATCGTATTTGCGATATCTGTATAATTGTCCACAAAAACCTGCGCTCTCTCTGTATCGATAGAAATATCCGAATAAATACAATGCAAGAAATCTTTTGCGCTGCCGCCCCTGAACATCCTCACATCACTTTGTAATGCTAACATCGTATCCACGATATCATGGGCATCTATTTTGCCCTGTGCAATCATATCCGCTGTAGTTGTAGCAAAAATCGCGGAATCTCTGACGCTTGCATTTGCTACATTAAAATTCAGAGCTGTCAACTGGTAATAACTGTTTGATGTGGATGAGATCACGGAATCCGCGCCTGTTACACCGTCTTTGCTTACTGTGTGGTCACTAAAATCACATTCTGTGCCGTCGTATTTGGTTGCAATAAAGAAAGCCCCCATTGGATCTCCATGTAAATCTGCCCCTTCTAACTGATACGCATTAAACCGTCCGGAAAATGCCCGTAAGAATTCGCTCATCTGTCCCATATAATAAGGAATTCCCATAGTATCTACAGAATCACCGATCTTAGCCTGTTTGCCAAGAACATCTGCAGCTGTTGTGGTATCCAACATATTCTCCAGTTTAAAGGTATAAGACTCTATATTGCCGTTTGCATCCAGTTTTGCTGTAAATCCGGTATATTTGTATTGTTTATTCTTAATGGTAATAACACCTTCATCCGCCATTGTCATAGACTCTACTGTCGTCATAGTCGAAGGTTTGATCGTGACATTAGAACCGATTGCACTGGTTACTTCTCCCTGGAAATTCTCTCCATTGTTACCATCTCGAATTTCTAACAATGCCCTTAAGGAACCGTCCATAGACTTCGCATTGATATTGAATTTCATTCCGGTATCCGCCCAGATCACCTCATACAAACCTTCTACGTCAGTCTGGTTTATTTTATTTTCCCTTGGTATGCAATCCAATGTCCGGTATTCAAAGGTATCTACCAATGTTTCGCCGTCTAATTTTACGATATAATTGGTGCCGCCTAGGTACATATCCGGATAATTACTGTTTGTCACCGGAGATTCTTCTACTGAAATTGGAACGATGGTTGCCAGTTCATCAATGACCAATGCCCTCTGGTCTCTGAGTTCATTTGCAGTACCGCCCTGCAGCTCAATGGCATTGATCTGTTTTGTCAGCGCTGCAATCTTCTCTGCACTGGAATTGATACTCTCCACCAATGTCTTGATCTGGTCGTTGCAGTCTTTCTGCAATCTGCTCAGCCCGTTCGATACATTGTGGAAATAATTTGTAAAAATCTGAGCCTCACTGATGAAATTCTTACGTCTGTTGTCATCTCCGTCTGAACTGGTCAGTGCATTCAGCTGATTAAACATATTCGCAAATATCGTGGAGAATCCCGGATTTGCTGCACCGTCGTCTACATAGTAATTTTCAATCTGGTTCAGATAATTCAATTTTGTTTCATAATGGCCTACATAAGCCTGATTCTCCCAATATTTCGTATCATAATAGGTATTTCTTGCAGATGTGATGGAAACCGTAGTAACACCGGCTCCGGTAGTTCCGTATTTTTGATTTACCCTGAGAGCCTCAGCAGCCTGCCGGTTCGCAACCTGCTTACTATATCCCTTTGTCTGCACGTTTGATATATTATTGCCTGTGGTGTTAATAGCTGCCTGAAATGAACTTACTGCAGAAGCTGCTATATTTAATCCAAAAAATGTTGATGGCATATCCAATCACCTCTCCCTTTAACCCATTCGATATATTATCGTTTCTATCATTTCGTCAATTACATTTATAAAACGGCTGGATGCATTGTATGCATTCTGGAACTTGATCATATTCGTCAATTCCTCATCAGAAGACACACCGATCACCTGCTGCCTTGCATTGTCTGTTGCCAATGCCGTACCTTCCAAGCCGCTTGCTGTAGAGCCAAACACATCTCCCAGCGTTGCCAGCTCCCCGATCATCTTGCTGTAAAATTCTCCAAATGTACAGGGAGTTGTATCGTGGGGACTTAAGAACATGGTATCTTCATCCCATATAGCCGCCAATGCCTCACCCAGGCTGTGAGCTACCGGAAGTTCGCCCGGTTTTCCATTCTGGGTATATGCCGGAAGGAGTGATTCGCTTTCCAAAAGTACCGGATTCACTTTTATGCTGCCAATTGAATATTGGAGCGCCCTGTCCGTCTTATCTTCTTGATTGTATACATAATAAGTATTGCCGTCGTCTCCCTTAACGGTAGTATAACGGGAGCATCCGTCTCTCACAAATAATTCCTGGGGCGGCAGTTTCTCATCGGAACCAACGCAGCAGTTCTTGGAATCCAAAATTAAGGTTCCAGCATCGTAAGATACACGATTGCCGTTTTCATCTACCCCTGTGATCGCAGTATCAGATGCTATATTAGGGGCAAACAGATCATTGATCTTGGTAACGATCGTATGTACCAGCATATCCATTTCAGCTTCTACGTTCATCATGACGGAATTTCCAAGTGTATCATCATATTCCTGCATGGTAACGCCTTCCAGATCCAGATAATTCGCATATTTTTCCCCTCTGGCAAAAACCAGGGCTTTTAATTTACCGATATCGTTTTTGTTGGCGGTGGAGATTTCTTCTTTGATGTCATATAACTTATAACATTCTCCTTTTGCCTCATTGGTCAAATGCGGCCAATACGGTGTAATGAATCCGGTTTCCTTATCTATCTTCTTCCCTATTTCATATACGTGCATCTCATCTACAAATTCAACGTTTTCAAAACTGACTTTTACAACACCATTTGCCAGTTCCTTATATGAAATATCCCCGTAAGCGGCCAATTCATCCAGTATAAGATCCCTCTGATCCCGAAGGTCCATTGCCGTTTCTATTCCGCCTGTCTCAATTTTCATAATCTGGATATTTAATTCCCGAAGAGTAGCTCCCAGTTCATTGATGTCATCAATTGAATCTGAAATCTGCCTGTTTAGATTTGACTGGTATTTCTTCAGCCCGTTGTATACAGCCTTTGATCTTGTCTCAAATAAACTGGCTTTCTGAATAACCAGGTTCTGATTGGTCCGATCAGATGGATCCTTTGCAAACTCCTGAAACGAAGCCCAAAGACCTGTTTCTCCTAGCAAAGATTCCTGAAATGACATACCCTCCAACTCTTGAAACAATGTATATACTTCATCAATTGCCTCATAGGTTGTAGAATAAAATCCCGAACGCCCTGTCTGCGTCCGGAATGTCTTATCTAAAAAGATATCTCTTGCGTGTACCACATCACCAATGGCCACACCGAGCCCGGACTGTGCCGGACTGATCGCAGGTGTTCTCTTAAATGTATCGTAATGTCTGTCTTCCTGTAAAATTCTCTCACGAACATATCCTTTGGTATCCACGTTCGCAAAGTTATTGGCAGTTGCGTTCATCGCATTCTGACTTGTTTTCAGCCCAGATTCTCCAATAAATAAACTTCCCATTGAATTGGCCATGATTC
>CAYQRG010000035.1:0-13476 GCA_964419645.1 uncultured Eubacterium sp. | reverse complement strand
GCTCAGGAGCCGCTCATAGTAACGATTCGGGGCGATATTTATAGTTTTGCTCTGCAAAAACTTGTCCCTCACTTACTTTCATGCTATAATAACTTCTGCAATCTGCCGCCGGGTAGATCACCGTGCATTGTTCTCATATCATTAGGCCTTAGAAGATATGGGTATCAATGCTTTTATTTTATACATTTTGAGACCACTCCAAAGGAGTGTGTCATATTGGGATGCCCGGAAGGTATAATTTTTTGGAAATGGAGACTCTATCATTATGAAAAGCCAAACCTGTCTGAAAGACTTTTTCAAATATACTTCCCTTAATATATTGGGAATGATTGGTGTATCTTTCTATATTCTCGCCGATACTTTTTTCGTCTCTAAGGGACTGGGGATAAAAGGCCTGGCAGCTCTAAACCTTGCCCTTCCCCTCTATAGCTTTATGGATGGATGCGGTTTGATGATCGGAATGGGCGGCGGAACAAAATATTCCATTCAAAAAAGCACAGGCAATGACACCGCCGCAAACCGCATTTTCACCAATGCAGTCATGCTCTCCACCTTGTTTTCTGCATTTTTTATGTTGACTGCCTGCCTGTTTTTAGGCAGTATATTGTCTTTTTTCGGTGCAAGAGGAGAAGTCTTAACCCTCTCCAAAACATACCTGTCCATTATCCTGCTGTTCGCCCCGGCATTTTTGCTGAATTATATGCTGCTTGCTTTTGTGCGCAATGACGGCGCACCCCAGCTTTCCATGGCTGCCATGATCGGCGGCAGCCTTTCCAATGTCTTTTTGGACTGGGTATTTATCTTTCCCTGCCGCATGGGAATTTTCGGTGCATCTTTGGCCACCGGCCTTGCGCCTGTGATCAGTATTCTGATCCTTTCCCCTCACCTTATCCGCAAAAAGAACGGCTTTCATTTTATAAGATGCAAAGCCAGCCTCCGCCTGTTTTTTGAAATCATTACCACCGGCATTCCTTCTCTGATTACAGAAATGTCTTCTGCTATTACGATGATTGTCTTTAATTCCATTATGCTTCGTTTAAAAGGAAATGTGGGCGTAGCAGCATACAGCGTAATTGCCAATCTTTCTCTTGTAGTCATTGCGATCTACAACGGGCTGGCCCAGGGAACCCAGCCTTTAATCAGCAGTAATTACGGCATCCAAAACAAAAAGAATATCCATTCTCTTTTACGGTATGCTTTAACTGCTGTGTTTCTTCTCTCTGCTGTAGTTTATACGGTAATATTTTTCGGCGCCGGTCAGATCACCTCCTTGTTCAACAGTGAACACGATCTCCTTCTGCAAAGCATTGCCACAGAAGGTCTGCGCCTGTATTTTACTGCCTGTCCCTTTGCAGGTTTTAATGTAATCATGTCCATATATTTTTCTTCTATAGAACGGCCTGCGCCTGCCCATATCATTTCCATACTGCGAGGGTTTGTGATCATTGTTCCAATGGCGTTTCTGCTTTCCGCGATTGCTAACATAAACGGCGCCTGGTGCGCATTTCCTGTCACCGAATTTTTGACTGCCCTCATTGGGCTGTTTCTGCTGTTAAAGTCTCTGTTGGCCACTCCATGACCATCGGGCTGCAGATTTCATCGCCTCCGTCATTGAGACTTAGCACGGTTTTACAGAAAAGCGATAGTCTTTGGATTCTCCTGCCGGAAGATACTGGACATATTTTTTCTCCAGCATATTTGTACTGGATACCTGCTCTAACGTGCCCGCACACCAGGGTTCAATACAAAGAAATGGGGCATTTTTCCCAATCGGCGTCCAGAACGCCACAGATAAATAATCCGGGAAGTCGAACTGTATGCCCTTCTTAGAATTCTGATGAATCAACTTTACACTGCGTTCCTTTAAATTCTCGAAGAAGATAGCATCATTGTCAAACATAGGATAGGTCAAATGCACATCTTCCACATCCTCATCTGCAAAATGCAGCATATAATCCGTAAACTCTGCACCCTCTTCCATGGGACAGAAAAATCCCGGATGTCCGCCGATTAAAAACGGCATCTCTTCCTGTCCCCGATTGGAAACACCGTAAATAACATCCAGCGCAGGACCATTTAACCGGAAGGTCACAGTAAATATAAAGTCATAAGGATAAATAGATGCCGTTTGGTCATTTGCCTTTGTCTGCAGGACCACATAATCTTCTCCCTGCTTAGCAACTTCAAATTCCGTATCTTTGACAAAACCGTGACGGGGAATCTTATAGTCCGTTCCGTGAATCGTAACGGTTTCCGGCACAGCTCCTACATAGGGAAACAGTACCGGCGAACATTTTGCCCAGTAATTCGGATCTTTCTGCCACATATACTCTTTTCCTTCTGTGGTCCGAAAAGATAACAGTTCTGCGCCATGTGTCTGGCAGGTAACGGATGCAACATCATTTTTGATTGTAATATTCATAGAAATGCCTCCTATACATTAAGATATTTTCTTCCCTAAATTATAGCAGTTTTATTTTCAAATGGCTATAAATTTCTTTATTGACAGAAGCCCAAGAAAAGCGTAGCATTAAAAGAAAAAAGGAGAGAAGAAAATGAGCAAAACAGACATCCCTTACAAAATCTATCTGGACGAACATGAGATGCCGAAACAATGGTACAATGTACGCTCAGATATGAAAAATAAACCGGCTCCTCTGTTGAATCCCGGAACCCTTCAGCCTATGACAGTGGAAGAGCTTTCCGGCGTATTCTGTACAGAGCTTGCCAAACAAGAATTAGACGATACGACTGCTTATATTGACATTCCGGAAGAAATTTTAAAATTCTACAAAATGTACCGTCCGTCTCCGCTGGTTCGTGCTTACTGCCTGGAGGAGAAATTACAGACACCTGCCAAGATCTATTACAAATTTGAAGGAAACAACACCAGCGGCAGCCACAAATTAAATTCCGCTATTGCTCAGGCATATTACGCAAAGAAACAGGGCTTAAAAGGTGTTACGACAGAAACCGGCGCAGGCCAGTGGGGCACCGCCCTTTCTATGGCATGCGCATACTTTGATCTGGACTGTAAAGTATATATGGTAAAAGTTTCCTATGAGCAGAAACCTTTCCGCCGTGAAGTTATGCGTACTTACGGTGCAAGCGTTACCCCTTCTCCTTCTGAGACAACAGAAGTAGGCCGCAAAATTTTAGCTGAACATCCGGGAACGACCGGAAGCCTTGGCTGCGCAATTTCAGAGGCGGTAGAAGTTGCTGTGGGAACAGAAGGATACCGTTATGTATTAGGAAGCGTTCTCAACCAGGTACTGCTGCACCAGTCTGTGATCGGCCTGGAGACAAAAGCAGCCTTAGACAAATACAACATCACACCGGACATTATCATTGGTTGCGCCGGCGGCGGTTCCAACCTCGGCGGACTGATTTCCCCGTTTATGGGAGAAAAATTAAGAGGTGAAAAGGACTATCATTTCATCGCTGTTGAGCCTGCATCCTGTCCCAGCTTTACCAGAGGTAAATTCGCATACGACTTCTGCGACACCGGCAAGGTTTGTCCTCTGGCTAAAATGTATACTTTAGGAAGCGGCTTTATTCCTTCTGCAAACCATGCAGGCGGACTTCGTTATCATGGAATGAGCACCATACTCTCCCAGTTATATGATGACGGTCTTATGGAAGCCCGCGCAGTAGAACAGAATGCCGTATTTGAGGCAGCAGAGCAGTTTGCAAGAATTGAAGGCATTCTTCCTGCACCGGAAAGCTCCCATGCAATCCGCGTTGCCATTGACGAAGCATTGAAGTGCAAAGAAACCGGCGAAGAAAAAACGATTGTATTCGGCTTAACCGGAACCGGCTATTTCGACATGGTAGCCTACGAGAAGTTCAATAACGGTGAAATGTCTGACTACATTCCGACAGATGAAGACTTAAAACCGGGATTTGACTCTCTTCCCAAAATGTAACCAACGTTACCGGTCATAAAGTGAATGGCAACAAATAAACAGATCTCAAACAGAGCTGCCCCAAAAACAGGCAGCTCTGTTTTTCATCAGACAACAGTAGGACCTGAATCATATTCTCACGGAATGCGCAGTTTATGCGCATTCCTGATCCGTAAATAGTAACAACGAATACTCCGAGGTGAAGCCACATGAAAGACATCCGCATTATTTCCGGGAAACGAATCCTGCCGGACTTTGATATTACAGCAAGCTTATTGGGATATAAAAATACCTCTGCCGGTCAAACGACCGCCAGACAGTTATTTCAAGAATGCTCTCTGCCCATACAAATGCGCCTTAAGCCAAAAGCAGCGCTTCTCATTACAAAACCTTCTTTTCCCCTGCCTTGCGAAGAGCTTTCCGATTCCAGCTCTTTCGTTTTCTTATATGCAATGCTAACCATTGGAGACGGCGCAACCCGCCTGATTGAGAAATATACGTCAGAACAGGAAATGTTAAAGGCTACTATGACGGACGCCATGGCAGACAGTTGTCTTTTTGCATTTGAACAACAATTGCTGCCTATGATACGGCAGATTTGTCTGGAAGAAGGCTACGGTATTGGCGACCGCCTTGAAATTCCAAAGGATCTTCCCATGGAAATGCAGTCAGAAATTTTTCACGCCTTAGACGCCGAACGCACGCTGGGGCTTTCCATGACTTCCGGTTTTATGTTAAACCCTGCAAAATCTATGAGTCTCGTCTTTCCATTAACAGACGACCTTTCATCAGATCATCTGGAACACGACTGCAGCAGATGCACCAACAAAAACTGTCCACTTAGAACAAACGATAATCTTTTGCTGCAGGTGAAATGGCGACCGAATTCCACCCATGACCTTGAGACAAAGAAAATTTTATGTCCTTATTCCAGCAATCTTCTGGAAGTTTTGCAGGAAAACCATATTTTTTTGCCTGCCCTCTGCGGCGGCAAGGGTATCTGCGGAAAATGCGGCATCCGGATTTTGGAAGGAAGCCTTCCCATAACAGAAGTCGACCGACGCATCTTTTCTGAAAGCGAACTGGAAAATGGAATGCGTCTTTCCTGCCTTGCCGAGGTAAAGAATCCCCTTTCCATTTTGGTAGAAAACCACCTGGAATCTGATTTTAAAGCCCTGGGAAGCAGTACGGATGAACCCCTTCGCTTTGAAGTTACCCATACGTATTCCAAAGGAGATTACGGCATTGCAATAGACATTGGCACCACAACTCTTGCTTTTTCTCTCCTAGATCTGCACACCGGTACCTGTCTTGACACACAGACCATGGTCAATTCCCAGAGAGCTTTCGGCGCAGATGTAATCAGCCGGATACAGGCCTCCAACAACGGCAAAAAAGAATTCCTTCAAAAGAGTATCCGGGCAGATATTCAAAAGGGAATTTCTCTGTTGATTCGGCAGAATTTGACTGGCACAGATCGGCTTTGCCATGTGGTGATTGCCGCAAACACCGTTATGCTGCACCTTCTCATGGGTTATTCCTGTGAAGGATTCTCCTGTCATCCTTTCTCTGCAGAAACTCTGAAACTGGAAGAATTTACTTGGAAACACCTGCCCTTTTCCCCAAAGGTCACTCTCCTCCCAAGTATCTCTTCCTTTGTCGGAGCCGATATCACAGCAGGACTATATGTCTGCCATGTTTTATCGGAATCCCAGCCCATTCTCTTTTTAGATCTGGGTACAAACGGCGAAATGGCACTGTGGAAAAACCAGCAGCTATTCGTCACTTCCACGGCCGCAGGTCCTGCATTTGAAGGGGGAAATATCAAATGGGGCATGGGAAGCATCTCCGGAGCCATTTCTGCTGTAAAAATAGAAAACGGCAGTCCCTTCGTACAAACTATTGGTGACAAGCAGCCGGAAGGTCTCTGTGGGACTGGTGTAATTGAAACCGTGGCAGAACTCTTACGTGCCGGAATTTTGGATGAAACAGGGAAATTAGACGACTCCTGTTTTAGGGAAGGATATCCTCTGGCACAGACCAAAGATTCTACATGGATTCGCTTCACACAGCAGGATGTCCGGGAAATCCAAATGGCAAAAGCAGCAATCCGGGCAGGAATAGAAACCCTTCTTCACCGTTCCAATACTTCCTATGATGAAATTAGTAAGGTATATCTCGCCGGTGGTTTTGGCTACTATTTGAATATTGAAAAAGCTGCTGCAATCGGGCTTTTACCAAAAGAATTCCTTTCAAAAACTGTTTCGGCAGGAAACACTTCATTGAAAGGCGCTCTTTTGTATCTGGCAGAGCAAAGAAAAGAAGAACTTAGGCAAATACAGGATGCTGCCAAAGAAATTCCTCTAGCTAAAGACGAGTGTTTTATGGAACTATATTTAAAGTACATGGCTTTTTAAAATTTCAAGGACTGTGCAGCAGTCCTTTTTTATTTTAAAAACGGTTGACAAATGCGTTTCAACTGTATATACTGTATATATACAGCAATGGAGGTAAGCACATGAATATTATCATTCGGAATTCCAACAACCAGCCCATTTATGAGCAGATTTTCAGCCAGATCAAAGACCTCATATTAAACGGCTCTTTACAAGAAGGCGATATGCTGCCCTCCATACGAAATCTTGCAAAAGATCTTCGCATCAGCGTCATTACTACAAAACGGGCTTATGACGAACTGGAACGGGAAGGATTTATCCATACCGTTGCCGGAAAGGGCTGTTTTGTAGCAGGCACAAATCGGGAATTAATCCGGGAAGAGAATTTTAAAAAAATCGAAGCGCATATGCAGGCAATCCGGCAATTAGCAGGAAGCTGCGGCCTTACCAATGAAGAACTGATAGAAATGTTTCAAATCTTGGAGGTAGAAGAATGAATGCAATTGAAATGAAACACGTATCCAAAACCTATTCCTCATTTTCATTAAATGACATCTCTTTATCCCTTCCAACCGGCTGTATTATGGGGTTAATTGGAGAAAACGGCGCCGGAAAGAGCACCACAATTTCTCTTTTGATGAACACCATTCAAAGGGATTCGGGTGAAATTACGATTCTGGGCAGAGACAATCAGTCAGCAGAATTTCATCAGGCAAAAGAAGACATTGGAATAGTCTTAGATGAAGCGTATTTTCCGGAAGTGCTAAATGCCAAAAATGTCAACCAAATTATGAAACGCACCTATAAGAACTGGCAGGAAGATATCTTCTTTGATTACATCCGGCAATTTCAATTATCGGAACGGAAATTATTTAAGGAATATTCCAGAGGAATGAAAATGAAACTGGCGATTGCCACGGCTTTATCTCATCAGCCAAAGCTTTTGCTCTTAGACGAAGCCACCAGCGGATTGGATCCCATTGTCAGAGATGAAATTGTAGAAATTTTCAATGATTTTACAAGAGAAGAGGATCATTCTGTCCTGATTTCTTCCCATATTATCAGTGACCTGGAAAAAATCAGCGACTATATCGCCTATCTGCATCAGGGAAACCTGATTTTTTGCGAAGAAAAAGACCGTCTGCTGGAGGAATACGGAATCTTACATGTTTCAAATACGGAGATTTCTGACATTCCCAAAGAAGCTGTTCTGGGTAAAAAAGAGGGGCCATATTCTACTGCCCTCTGCATCAGACGCTCACAAATTTCAGAAGCGTTTGATATCGAACCTGCAGGAATTGAAGAGATTATGTTGTTTTTAGCAAAATAACAGGAGGTATATGAAATGACAGGATTACTTATAAAAGACACTTATACACTGTTGAAACAAACAAAACTTTTCCTACTCATTGTAATTGCACTGGGCTTTCTTCAAAACGATTTTATACTCACTTATGCAATCTGCTACGCCTCTATGCTGCCGATTGCCGCTCTGGGATATGATGAACGGGCAAAATGGAATAAACTTGCAGATATGCTCCCCTATACGACAAATGAATTGGTAGGCTGCAAATATATTATGGGGTATTTATCTATTGCCGCTGCCACTTTTATTATGGTCTTTATCAAATGCCTTTACGCATTGACCGGAAATGCTGACTTTTCTCAAGAATACTGGGTCGTGCTGCTGCTTACGATCTGCGCTGCTTTGATTATGCAGGCTGTAAATCTGCCTTTTATGTTTTTCTTTGGCGTAGAACGGGGACGCATGTTATTCGTAATTTTTGTTGTGGTAATCGTCGCATCCGCGACGACAATTTTGGATAACTTGAATTTTTCCCAGATAGAGCCCAAGCTCTCCCTTCTGATTTCTGCCACGCTGGCAATTACCGCTATTATCAATCTGATTTCTTTCTACCTTTCAAAAATTGCTTATAAACATTAAAATTACATTCTTTGCATAAAAACGCATCTGCCAATCAAACAGATGCGTTTTTTGTATCTTTACTTTTTCTTTTTGCATAATTAGAAAAGGTTCTTCCGGTTTCAATGTACAACGGCCTCTGATCCTCCGGCATTGCCCGGTAAATATTCACAAGATGACGTTCCTCTGCACTGAAAGGAATTGTTGTGGGCTCCCTCAATGTCGTCAGCCCATAAATATAGTCCGTAGTTGTATGAAAATAAGATGCAAGGCGAATGACCGTCCTGGCATCCGGCTGCCGACGATTTTGAACATAGCCGTTTAATGTTGTAGTTGAAATATTCAACGCTTCTGCTAATTCTTTCTGGGTAATCCCATCCTGCTCTAACAGATTCCGCAACTGCTTTCCGATGTCCAAATATCATTCCCCCTCCCTTGTATCTAGTGAGAGTATTGTAAAACAAATTCGGGAAAGGCATCCTGATAATACGCAAATTGCACAGGAATTATATTCGTTCCGAAAATAATACGCGCAGCGCGAATCAGATATTCATTTGTAAAATATATTAGGTTCTACATCCATCCTCCATCAAAAGAAATGATCTGACCGGTCAGATAAGCCGGCGCTACGGCCAGCTGATAGAGAAAATCCGCCACATCTTCCGGTTTTGCAAAATATCCTGCCGGTATTTCTTCTTCCATACCCCGGCGTTCCGCCTCATCAAATTCTGCATTCATATCTGTGTCAATTACGCCGCAGGCGACGGCATTTACCTGTATATTACTGGGCGCAAGCTCTTTTGCCAAAGCTTTGGTGAAAGCATTCATGCCTCCTTTTGCCGCAGAATATGCCACTTCACAGGATGCGCCATACACACCCCAATCAGAAGAAACATTTAAAATTCTGCCTGATTTCTGCGAAACCATATAGGGGACTGCGCATTTACAGCACGAAAAAACAGATGTCAGATTGGTATGAAGCACCTGCTCCCAGTCTTCATAGGACATCTCCTCCAGTAATCCAATATACGAAATCCCCGCATTGTTGATCAACACGTCAACACCTTTGCAAAAATCAGCGATCTGCTCAAACATCCGGCATACAAACGCATAACTGCCGATATCTCCGCAGCAGCACAATGTCTGAATTTTAAATTCCCTCTGCAGTTCTTCTGCAAAAGCATTTAGTTCCTTTCCGGAATGAACACAATTTAAAACTAGATCATATCCTCCTTTTGCAAAAGCGACCGCGGCTGCCCGTCCGATTCCTCTGGATGCCCCAGTGATCAATGCGCTCTTTCGTTTCATAGCATACCTCCTGCTTTTAATGCATTATATCTTTGTCCCCAAAACGAGACAATGAACAAATAAAATCAGGGCTGCCACACTAAGTAAGTTATATTCCCTCTCCCTAGTGAGGCGGCCCCGTTTGATCTATCTTTTCAACAAATTATAATCTCTTTAACAGTTCTTCTCTCTGTGCTTCATAACCCGGTTTTCCAAGCAGAGCAAACATATTCTTCTTATAACTTTCTACGCCCGGCTGGTTAAACGGATTCACTCCCAGCAAATATCCGCTGACACCTACTGCAAACTCGAAGAAATAGAATAACTCTCCCAGATAAAATTCATTCTGCTTGGGAATATTTACCATTAAGTTCGGCACGTTTCCGTCGGTATGAGCAAGAATCGTTCCATTCATAGCATTCTTGTTGACGAAATCCATATCCTTGCCTGCAAGATAATTCAATCCGTCCAGATCTACTGCTTCTTCTTCAATCACAACATTGCCTCTGGCATTCTCGATGTTCATAACGGTTTCATAAAGATTTCTGGCTCCGTCCTGGATGAACTGTCCCATAGAATGGAGATCTGTAGTGAGATCTACCGATGCCGGGAAAATGCCCTTCTGGTCTTTGCCTTCGCTCTCGCCATACAACTGCTTCCACCATTCTGCTACATAGTGAAGGCAGGGCTCGTAATTGGCCAATACCTCAATGCCTTTTCCTTTCCGCAGTAAGATATTACGGATTGCCGCATATTTCAGGGCATCATTCTCTTCAAATTTCTGCTCCAATGCCAGTTTTCTTCCTTCTGCCGCGCCTTCCATTAACTGATCAATATCCGCGCCGCTGACTGCAATTGGAAGCAGGCCCACTGCTGTCAGAACAGAGAAACGTCCGCCGATATCATCCGGCACTACAAATGTCTCGTAGCCTTCTTCTGTTGCAAGGTTCTTCAATGCTCCTCTTGCCTTATCCGTAGTTGCATAGATACGTTTTGCAGCTTCTTCTTTTCCATACTTCTCTTCGATCTTCTTTTTGAAGATACGAAAAGCAATGGCCGGTTCTGTTGTGGTGCCGGATTTGGAAATAACATTGATAGAGAAATCCCTGTCGCCAATCACATCCAGCAGTCCTTCTAAATATGCACCGCTGATGCTGTTTCCTGCAAAATAAATCTCCGGTGTCTTTCTGGCTTCTTTGGAAATATTATTGTAAAAGCCATATCTTAAAAATTCGATTGCTGCCCGTGCCCCAAGATAGGAACCGCCAATTCCGATTACTACCAATACTTCCGAATCGGACTGGATTTTTTTCGCCGCCTGTTTAATCCTTGCAAATTCTTCTTTATCGTAATTTTCCGGAAGATCAATCCAGCCTATAAAATCATTGCCTGCTCCGGTTCCCGAAACAAGCTGCTCTTTCGCATCTTCTGCCAGCTTACTCATGTAGCCGATCTCTTCTTCACTGATAAATCCTGCTGCTTTTGAATAGTCAAATGTAATTTTACTCATGACAAACGCTCCTTTATCTATAAAACCTGTATTTTTGCAGTTATTATTTTAACAAACCCTTCTTCGTAGTTCAAGCCCTAAAACACTTCGGATATGACCTCCATCAAAAGTTTCAGCTCTTCCCTATCCTTAGAATTCTCTTCTTTCTCCTGTTCTGCTTCCATTGTCTGATAGACCGGTATTTGAATCTCTTCGGAAGATGCTTCTTCCACCACAGGCGCTTCTTCTTCCTCTTCTGCCAAAATTACTTCAAAATACCTGCGAATCTTTTCACAGATTTTATGTACTTCCTGCCTCGTCTGTCTCACCTGAACGAACACCAGCAGCAGTAAAAAAAACATCCCTGTCAGCACCACCACTGCAACCGCATTTTCTCTGATGTATAGCATTATTTGTTCCTGAAACATGGCAATACCTCCTTTACACTGTCTATTATAAAGAAAAACGGGAAGCAAAAAAAGAGTTCTATTCCATGTTTTCATCGCAAGTTTTGCCATTTTTTATAAAAAAATTCCTTGTTACTGTCACTCTATGTCTTCTTTTGGAACAATATATCCAGAAAAGCAGCAGCCCATATTTCGATCCAAAGTCAGCAGCCGGTTATTCGGTCTGGAAAGCACAATATCACTGATCACACCTACAGAAGTAATATCGGCTTTGCTGCAAATCCAGTAAATCCGTTCCCGTTTTGCCGTAAGACCGAGAATCTTATGATTCCAGTCTTCCCCATTGCCGCAATTTGGAACGCCAATTCCTCGAATCCGAAACCGAACCTTCCAGAACCTTGCCAAAACCTCCGGCAGATACCGGTTCAAATTCACATTTCCCAATAGCAGTATGCCAAACCGGGCTCCTTCCTGCTCCTCGTTTCTTTTCTGCCTCATAGTATCGTAATCTCTGTCTTGCATACAGCTTACAGTACACAGACACCGCGGATCCCCCTGCATTCTTTCCCGTTTTTTCAGACACTCTTTTCCACCGGATTCCTTTTCTGTCATAAAACAGTCATTTTCTCTGGGAAATGCATACAACGGATCTACAAACATCACAATTGTCGTTGCAGGGGAACTGCCAAATTTGGTCTGATACTTCTGCAGCAGGCGTTTCATCTGACTGACATAATCTTCACTGGCATTCTCTGACACTTCATTGATATTCTCCATATTGCTGAAATAATCTCTGGTAAAGTTAGACAGCACCTGTATATCCAGTCCGTACACTCCAAAATAAAACAGCCAGTCATTTTCTATGATGTATCCGGCCCGAACCACCGGAACGGTATATCCTTCCATTTCTCTGACCAACCGCAGCTCTCCCTCATCCACCGGGTTAAAAAAGATTCCCTGTTCCAGCTCCTCCGGAGCTCTGGTAATCAGAGAATCATTTCCATAAAGAAAATATATCTTTCCGGTACAGGATTCCTTCAAAAATCCGTAAGGATCTTGTAAAAACCTGGGCACCTCTTTTCCGTTCGCACTCTTGCCTTTCATTTCCTCTGCCAGTACCAACCGCTGAATCGGTGTAAGATACGGTAATATGATCATTCCGATTTCATGTTGTTTCACAATATCTATCAGCCTGATTACATATTCTGTCGTATAACATCCCATAACCAAAATATCGATTCTTTCCGGAATCAACTCTATCTTCTGACCTACATTTTCTCTGTTGCCTTTCCCTCCGTTTCTGCAATAACTTCCCACCATATAAATATAACTTGTTGTCCTTTGATCTTCTCTATCATAAAGGCTGCCAACATGCACCAGCCCACCGTCGGGATTCTCAAATAAATAACGAAAATATCTTCCACGCATGGTTCTGCGTCTCCCTTTCTAAGGTTTTAGTAACCCTTATTTTAAAGTATCTTTTGGTTTTTACAAGTCTTTTCTTGACATTTTAGAGCAGGAGTATAATATAGTTAAATATCAGATAACTATTTAGCTCAGGAGATTCCGTAACTATAAGGCCGAAAGCTGAATAGGCACAATATCAGGAAGAAAGGACACAGGTATCTAATTATGAAAAAAATAGTCTTAACCGGCGGCGGCACTGCCGGTCATGTTACACCAAATATTGCACTGCTGCCCCGGCTATTAGAAGCTTCTTACCAGGTCAGCTATATCGGCTCCTATCAGGGTATTGAAAAAGAACTGATCCAGGCGACAGGCATTCCTTATTACGGAATTTCCTCCGGCAAACTCCGCCGTTATCTGGACCTTAAAAATCTTTCCGATCCCTTTAAAGTGATCAAAGGCCTTGGGCAGGCAATCCGTCTGTTGCACAAACTGAAACCGGACATTGTCTTTTCCAAAGGAGGCTTTGTTTCTGTACCGGTGGTTTTGGCGGCAAAATTCTGTAAAATTCCGGTTATTATACACGAATCTGATATTACACCGGGACTTGCCAATAAGATTGCCATTCCTGCTGCCAGAAAAGTCTGCTGTAATTTTCCGG
>CAYQRG010000034.1:0-13628 GCA_964419645.1 uncultured Eubacterium sp. | reverse complement strand
TATCAAAATAGAAGTTCCATGCTGCTTTATGTGGGGACTGCGCTTCTTATAACGGGAGCATTTGCGGTATATGGAATTTTTGGAATTACAGAGGGTGTGACGTTGTTTCAGCTGACAAAGACGCTGCCGATTTATTTCAAACTGGATACGCTGGGACGTTATTTTTCTCTGCTGACTACGATTGTCTGGATTCTGGCAGGATTCTTTTCTTTTGAATATATGAAACACGAAGAAAAAGAAAAACGTTATTTCGGATTTTATCTGATCGTATTCGGTGTTTTGCTGGCACTGGATTTTTCGGGAAATCTGATTACGATGTATCTGTTTTACGAATTGATGACCTTAACGGCTATGCCGTTGGTTTTGCATACGCAGACAAAAGAAGCGGTTATGGCAGGGCTTAAATATCTGTTCTTTTCCTTTGCCGGAGCATATATGGCGCTGTTTGGTATTTATTTTATCTGTCGTTATGGGACGACGCTTAACTTTACGGCAGGAGGGGTAATTCCTGCCGCGGTTTTACAGGAAAACCGTACGTTGTTTTTGGTGGTTACGATGTTAATGCTGATCGGGTTTGGAGTAAAAGCAGGTATGTTTCCGCTGCACGCATGGCTTCCTACAGCGCATCCGGTTGCTCCGGGACCGGCGTCAGCGGTGCTTTCCGGTATTATTGTAAAAGGCGGCGTGCTGGCGATTATCCGCGTGGTTTACCAAATGATCGGTGCGGATTTTATTCGAGGTACATGGGTGCAGACAGTATGGATATCGCTTGCACTGATTACCGTCTTTATGGGATCTATGCTGGCATTTCGGGAGCCTGTGCTGAAAAAAAGGCTTGCTTATTCAACGGTTAGCCAGCTTTCCTATATTTTGTTTGGATTGTCTGTTTTGGATGCAGAGGCAATGACAGGAGCGCTCTTGCATGTAATGGCCCATGCTTTTATCAAAGTGGCATTGTTCTTATGCGCGGCGGCAATTATTTATCAGACGGGCTGCAAACGCGTGGAGGATTTGAAGGGAATCGGCAAAGGAATGCCGGTTACTCTGTGGTGTTATACGATTGTATCTTTGGGCCTGATCGGAATTCCGCCTACAAGCGGATTTATCAGTAAATGGTCTTTGGCTATTGGTGCATTGGAGTCTGGGATTCCTGTATTTTCATGGCTTGGTCCGGTGGTGCTTTTGGTGAGTGCACTGCTTACGGCCGGATATTTGCTGCCGATTACGATGCAGGGGTTTTTCCCAGGAGAGGGTTATGAAGCTTCCCGTTTTGCAAAAAAGGAACCTTCTTATTGGATGTTAGTGCCGCTTTTGCTATTGGCGGCGTTTACGGTACTGATTGGATTGATCCCAAATGGACTGACGGATCGCTTGTTTGAGTTTGCGGCACAAGTGCTGCAGATTATGTAAGGAGGGGATTTCATGAATGCATTTTATTTGTTTCTGGCTGTGTTGATCCCCTGTGTCGGCGGCGCATTAAATCCGCTGATTCCATGGAAAAAGCGGACGCATATGATGATTTATCTGGAAACGCTGGTGATTGTCAATTCGATTCTGGTCTGGACTCTTTTGCTGAATCGTCCGCAGGGAATTTTTACTTTGGTAAATTTTACGGGTAATTTGGCAATTGCATTTCAGTTGGACGGTCTGGGAACTGTTTTTGCCGGTTTGGTGTCGTTTTTATGGCCGTTTGCAACGCGGTATGCCTTTGAATATATGACAAAGGAAAAGCACGAAAAGACATTCTTTATGTTTTATACGGCAACGTATGGTGTGACGCTTGGAATTTCCATGGCGGATAATTTCTTGACGATGTATTGTTTTTATGAGCTTTTGACATTGGTTACACTGCCTCTTGTGATGCATACACTGACCAGGGAGGCGATTCTTGCCAGCCGGAAATATCTGTATTATTCTATTGGCGGTGCAGCGTTTGCGTTTATCGGAATGATTTTTTTGATTACGTATGGCGAGGGTACGGACTTTGTCTTGGGCGGTGTTTTAAATGCTGTAACTTCAGCTCAGGGAAAAAATATTTTTCTGCTGATTTATGTATTTAGCTTTTTCGGATTTGGTGTAAAGGCGGCGATCTGTCCGCTGAATTCATGGCTGCCGCAGGCAGGCGTGGCGCCGACACCGGTTACGGCGCTGCTGCATGCCGTAGCTGTTGTAAAATCCGGAGCTTTTGCCATTATGCGTTTGACATTTTATTGTTTTGGCGTAGATTTCCTGAGGGGGACCTGGGCGCAGTACCTGTTAATGGGAGTTGTCATGTTTACGATTGTCTATGGCTGCAGTATGGCAGTAAGAGAGACGCATTTGAAGCGGCGGCTTGCATATTCCACAATTAGTAATCTTTCTTATATTTTATTCGGCGTGGTGATCATGACGCCTCTTGGATTGGTGGGCGCGCTAAGCCATATGGTTTTCCATGCATTCATGAAAATCTGTTCTTTCTTCTGTGCAGGAGCGATCATGCATCAGAGCGAACGCCATTATATTCATCAGTTAGACGGCTTTGCAAGGAAGATGCCAAAGGTTTTTGCCATATTTACCGTATCGGCATTGGCGCTTATGGGAGTGCCGGGACTTTGCGGCTTTATCAGTAAATGGAATCTTGCTTCGGCAGCAATTGAGAGCAAAAATCCAATGGCTTATTTCGGCATCGGCACGCTTTTGATTTCGGCGCTTTTGACGGCAATTTATATGCTTAGCATTGTGGTACGGGCGTATTTTCCGGATAAAGATTTTGACTATGATACGATTGCGGATGTCAAAGATCCGAACTGGATGATGCTTTTGCCGCTTACGGTATTTGTTGTGATGATTGTGGGTTTTGGCCTTTGTTCAGCTCCTGTTACAGAGCTTTTGACAGCAGTTGCGGCAGGAAAATTTTAGGAGGGATCATATGGAAGGATTGTTTTTGGGATTGATTTTCTTTCCGCTGGTGGGAGCCATAGCAGCTATGGCTGCGGATCAAAAGGCATCTGCAGATTCCGCCTCCAAAAGCGGTTGGCGGAATGCCAGGGATATGTTCGCAATACTGACGGGTGTGGGAGAATTTGCCCTGATGTGCATGCTGGCGTTTTCGGGCATGGGAAGTGAACTCTTTGTGCCGGGGATCTGCGGCATGGGGCTGCGGTTTTGCTTAGACGGTTTTCGCATGGTATATGGCCTGGTGGCGGCTTTTATGTGGATGATGACGCTGTTGTTTTCCAGAGAATACCTTTCCCATGAAGAACATTTGGGACGGTATTATTTCTTTCAGCTTGTTACGCTTTCGGCTACATTGGGCGTATTTCTGTCGGCAGATTTATTTACGACTTTTATCTTTTTTGAGGTAATGTCTTTTACTTCGTATGTCTGGGTAGTTCAGGAAGAGACAAAGGGAGCGATCAAAGCGGCAGAGACATATCTTGCAGTAGCAGTGATCGGTGGCATGGTGCTTTTAATGGGATTGTTTCTCTTGTACAACGCCCTCGGGACGTTGGAGATGTCTCAGCTTTTATCGGCTGCATCAGCCTGTGAAGACAAAGGGGTGCTGTATATTGCCGGCTGCTGTACCTTGGTGGGATTTGGCGCAAAGGCAGGCGCATTTCCCCTGCATATCTGGCTGCCGAAAGCGCATCCGGTGGCTCCGGCTCCAGCATCTGCGCTGCTTTCCGGTATTTTGACAAAGGCCGGTATTTTTGGCGTGCTGGCGGTGAGCTGTAATATCTTTTTGTGGGATAAAAGCTGGGGGCTTTTGATTTTTGCCATTGGCCTTTTTACCATGTTCGGCGGCGCATTGTTGGCAGTGTGTTCGGTGGACTTGAAGCGGACGCTTGCCTGCTCTTCCATGTCGCAGATTGGGTTTATTTTGATCGGAATCGGTATGCAGGGGATTTTGGGCGAAGAAAACGCTCTTGCGGTGCGCGGTACACTGCTGCATATGGTGAATCATTCGTTGATTAAGCTGGTATTATTTATGATTGCCGGAGTTGTAGTGATGAATCTTCACAAATTAAATCTCAATGAGATCCGCGGATTTGGAAAAAAGAAGCCGTTTCTTAACATTTGCTTTTTGGCGGGAGCATTGGGAATTTCCGGTATTCCGTTGATGAACGGATATGTGAGCAAGACGCTTTTGCATGAGAGTATTGTAGAGGGGATTGAAGCTTCTGCGGGGCTTGCCGGATTTCTTAAAATGTCGGAATGGATTTTCTTAATCAGCGGCGGCATGACGCTTGCTTATATGACAAAGCTTTATATTGCAGTATTTATAGAAACAAATCCGGATAAAAAAGAACAGGACCGTTTTGATCAGATGAAGAGGTATATGAGTCCTTTGAGTGCGTTTGCCATTGGAGGAAGTGCAGTGATTCTGCCGCTGTTAGGCGTTGTTCCCAGCCTTTTGTCGGATCGGATCGCAGATCTGGGACAGGGATTCATGCACTTGGAAGGTGAAGTGCATGGGGTATCTTATTTTAGCTTAGTGAATTTAAAAGGCGGATTTATTTCTATTGGAATCGGTGTTTTGCTGTATGCGGTAATCAGAAAGCTGATGATGAAAAAGCGGGACGGTGTTTTGGAATACAAAGACGGTTGGCCGAAATGGCTGGATGTGGAAGAACTTTTGTATCGGCCGTTATTGCTGAAAATTCTGCCGTTTGTGGCACGGGTGGTATGCCGGGTTTTAGACAGTCTGGCAGAGGGCGTGATTTTGCTTTTACGGAAAAGCATTTACCGGGAGCGGAAGATTCCTCACGAGTTGGCAGAAGGTACGGAGTTTACGCATGTGGTTGGCGCGGCGCTTGATTTTCTCCACCGGATAAAGCGGAAGATTTTCAGGCAGCAGGAGCCGGAACATGAAATTTCTTATGAGCATAAGCTGGCAGTGCAGCGTGAAAAGATTATGGAGACGAATGCGATTATTCAGAGAAGTCTTTCTTTTGGACTGCTGTTGTTTTATGTGGGACTTGTGTTTACATTGATTTATCTGTTGTATTTGGGGCAGGGATAATATAGGAAAAGGGATTATCGAATGATAATCCCTTTTTGAATGAATCGGAATAAAGTTTTACTTATTCACTTATAAGGGGCGGCTTTTGATATAGCTTTCTCTCAATTTGCCGCCGTTCAATTGAAATTTGTTTTAGTGCAGCCTCATCATTTGTCGCAGCCTCAATTCTTTCCAGAATAGAGAGTTGATCAAAAAGGTTACAATTGATTTCTTTTTCGTTTGTTGGCATATCGTTTCGCCTCCTTTATTAAAAAGAAAAGTATTTTTCCGTTATGCTTAGTATAACATGAATAAAAATTTTTTACTATATTTTTTTGAGTTCCTTTTGCCAAAAGTAACTATAAAAATACTTTTTTCTTACCAAAATATCTGTTATACTATACTCTGTTTAAAATATAGAAATATTTCCCAGAATATTACGAAAGAATAGGGCATTCCCAGAGAGAAAAGAAGGAGGTCAATGTGCAGCTTTTAGAATTGAACCAGAGATATTGCGAAATGATTGCAAAGGATAAAGAGGCTCATGCAAAGAGCGCGCAGAAAGAGATTGCCTACATCAATCAATCTACGGCGAAATATCACGGAAGGTGCGTCAGCACGCTTTATGTGCCAAAATTGTTTACAGAAGAAGACATCAGCAATTTTAAGCAATTGATTCAGGAATTGTATGGAATATTTGATAAAGTAATTCTGCATTACAGAGAAGATGCGGCATACCGCAGGCTGTTCGGCTTTTCAGAGCAGTTGGAAGAATTGATTTTGCGCAGTCCCAGATATGAGAGCCGGATTCCCATTGCCCGGATTGATATCTTTTATAACGAAGAAACAAAAGATTTCAAATTCTGTGAGTTTAATACAGACGGTTCCAGTGCCATGAATGAGGACAGGGAACTGAATATTGCGTTAAAGGAAACTCTGGGGTATCAGGAACTTTCAAAGGAATTTCAGATGAATACTTTTGAGTTGTTTGACAGCTGGGCAGAGACATCCCTTCGGATTTACCGGGAAACAGAAGGAGCGGCAAAACAGCCTCATATCGCAATTGTGGATTTTATGGAAAGCGCTACGAATAATGAGTTTGAAATTTTTGCCGAAAGCTACCGAAAGCGTGGTATGGAGTGTGAAATCTGCGAGATACGAAATCTCAAGTATCGGGATGGCAGGCTTTATGGGGAAAGCGGCAAGGCAATTGACATGATTTACCGCAGGGCAGTGACCGGAGATATTATGAAACATTATGATGAAGTTTCGGATTTTATTCAGGCGGTAAAAGAAGAGGCTGTATGTCTGATCGGGGATTTTACCACGCAGATTGTACACAATAAGGTATTATATCAGGTACTGCATCATCCTATGACACAGGCGTTTTTAACGGAAGAGGAAAATGCCTATGTGAAAGCCCATGTGCCCTATACGGCACTGATGACAGCGGATTATCTGCCTTATGAGGATATCCTAAAAAAGAAAGACCAGTGGATTTTAAAACCGCTGGATTCCTATGGTTCCAAAGGCGTTTTTGCAGGCGTGGAGTATGAATCTTTGGAAGAATGGAAAGAGATTGTGGACAAGCATCGAATCGAAGGGTATCTGGTACAGGAATTTTGTGTACCTTACCAGACGAAAAATATTGATTTTTCCAAAGAGGCGGATATAGATTTTATTTCTGTTTCCAATCTGACAGGGTTGTTTGTGTATGACGGGGCGTTTCAGGGAATTTATTCCAGAGTATCCCGCGGCAAAATTATTTCTACACAGTACAGTGAAATTGCCCTGCCGACGGTTATGGTAAAAGATAAGGAGGCGTTTGTTTTATGAAAGAATTGTTGGAACGATTAAAAATTGATGTGATTATCAGTGCATTTGTCTGTATTGGCTTGGGGATTGTACTGATTTTATGGCCGATTGAGGTGACGACAGTTGTCTGTAAAACGATAGGCGCGTTGATTGCATTTTTAGGAGCGGTAAAGATCCTGGGATATGTTTTTCACAGAGAGGAAAAACACAGCTTTCATCTGCTCCTTGGCCTGGTGCTTTTGCTTGTGGGCATCTGGATTTTCTTAAAGCCCCACAGTATACAGAGCATTTTGTTTATCGGTATCGGCGCAGTGTTGTTTGTACATGGACTGGAGGATTTTAAATATGCCCTTGAGGCGAAAAGGAATGGCTATGAATCCTGGGCAATTTTGATTCTTATGTCACTGTTTAGCATGATTTTTGGAATTGTATGTATTGTAGACTGTTTTGGCGTGATTTCCATTACGTTAAGTTTCGTGGGAGCGATATTGATTTATGACGGCATCACGGATCTTTGGATTGTCAGCCGGGTCGTCAGGGCGGCAAAAGCAGTCGGGAAAAAGATAGAAGAGATGCAGCAGGAAGCAGAGGCAGTGGAGAGCGAAGGTGTGATAGAGGAAAGTGAGCTGCAGAAAGAATGAGACGTATGGAATTTAAGATGGAGCGGCTTGGCCTTTTAGAGGTGGGAGATGTGCTTCCGGTGGCAGAAGGGAAACTGCCGGGCTCTTATTATTATACCTTAGGGAAGGCATATGCCATGTCTGCAAATTACAGTTTGAGTGAGAGGTTAAAGTCAGATAAAGGAACGGTAGTGGGGATAGAAGAAACGCCGAAGGGTTATTTCGTAACGGTGGAATTTGAGGAGTAACAGAGAGGAACGACGGAAAATGGAAGTACAGACAGAGAATAAGATGGGAACGATGCCGGTAAATAAACTGTTGGTAAATATATCTTTGCCAATGGTGATTTCCATGCTGGTGCAGGCGCTTTACAATATTGTAGACAGTATTTTTGTGGCACAGATTGATGAATATGCGTTGACGGCAGTTTCGCTGGTATTCCCATTGCAGAATTTTATGATCGCGGTAGCGGCAGGAACCGGAGTCGGTGTAAATGCGTTGTTGTCGAAGCGATTAGGGGAAAAGCGGTTGAAGGAAGTCGATATGGCGGCAAACAATGCGGTCTTTTTGGCATTGTGCAACTATTTGTTTTTTCTTTTGGTGGGAATCTTTTTTTCGGAAATTTATTTTCGGATGCAGACAGACATACCGGAGATTATCGAATATGGAAGGATATATATGTTGATATGCACGGCCTGTAGTTTTGGGATGTTTGGACAGTTTTGTTTTGAGCGGCTTTTACAGGCAACCGGACGCACGGTTTGTACGATGATCACCCAGACAACGGGAGCTGTAATAAATCTGATCTTTGATCCGATTTTGATTTTCGGCTTATTTGGCTTCCCAAAGCTTGGGATTGCAGGAGCGGCAATTGCTACCGTATTTGGACAGATTATGGCAATGTTGTTTGGATTTTATTACAATAAAAAGAAAAATACGGAGATACGCCTGTCCTTCCGGGAAATACGGCCGGACGGAGAGACTTTAAAACAGATTTATGAGGTGGCCGTTCCGGCAATTTTAATGCAGTCAATTGGTTCTGTTATGACCTTCTTCATGAATAAAATATTATTGGGCTTTACTTCAACGGCAGCGGCAGTATTTGGTGTTTATTTTAAACTGCAGAGTTTTATCTTTATGCCGGTTTTTGGAATGAACAACGGATTGATTCCGATTGTGGCATACAATTTCGGAGCCGGATATAAAGAGAGGATTTTAAAAGTTACAAAGAGCAGCTCTATTGCGGCAGTTGCCATTATGATTGCGGGGCTTTTAACAGCGGAATTGATACCGGACAAACTTTTGCTTTTGTTTCATGCATCAGACCAAATGCTTCGCATCGGTATTCCGGCGCTTAGGATTTTAAGTCTGTGTTATGTGTTTGCGGGCATTTCTGTTGTGGCAAGCGGTGTGTTCCAGGGACTTGGAAAAGGTGTTTACAGCCTTGTGCTTTCTGTGATCCGCCAGCTGGTGATTTTGATTCCGGTGGCATATCTTTTGTCTCTTACGGGAAATGTCAATGCGGTTTGGTTTTCTTTTCCCATTGCAGAGTTTGTGGCGCTTATTGTTTCCGTAATCTATTTGAGAAGCATTATAAAGAATTTGGATCAGTTGATTGCCACAAGAAAGTAGAAGATTTGGCTTGTATCATTTTGAACAATAGGAAAGGGAGGAAGAGAGACTGTGCAGGGAAAGCAGGAAACAGATACTTTGCTTGCGGAGAGTTTTAAAGAACTTGTATTGCAGCATCCCATTGAGAAGATTACGATAAAGGAAATTACGGACAAGGCGGGGGTAATCCGTCCGACCTTTTACAATCATTTTCAGGATAAATATGAACTGCTGGAATGGATTATTTTAACCGATCTGTTAGAACCGGTCCGGCCGTTGATTGAAAATAAGATGATAAGTGAGGCGCTGCTGCTGTTATTTATGAATATTGAAAAAGAGAGGGACTTTTATAAGCAGACAGTCCGCTTAGAAGGGCAGAATTCTTTTGAATCTATTGCAAGGGGATGCGTGAAAGGAATTTTACTGGAAATTATAGAAAAGAATGCGGTAAAGAAAATACCGAAGTTTCACTGGCTCACACCGGAACGTGTGGCGGAATACTATGCCCAGTCCATGTGTTCCGTGGTGATCGTATGGATCAAAAGCGGAATGACGATTTCGGCAAAGGAATTGGTGGAAATTTATGAGTATATGCTGGAGCATTCCATTGCGGAGGTTTTGTTTGGATGAGACAACTACAATTTCAAAATGGTGTTTTCATAAATATACAAATTCGCCGATTTGTATAAAAAGCGAAAACACAAAACAAAGATTGGATATTCACGTATCCGGTCTTTTTTTATATACTGCCATTGAAAAAAGTGCAAGAAAAGAGATGAGAACAAAATGATTCGTTTTGGGAAAAAAGTAGTAAAATTCCGGATTCCCATTTTGATTATCAGTTTCCTGCTTTTGATTCCGTCGGCAATCGGATATCTGCAGACGAGAATCAATTATGACATACTCTCTTATCTCCCAGGGGATATTGAGACGATGGAAGGACAGGAAATTTTGCTGGAGGAATTCGGGACGGGAGCATTTTCCGTATGTGTGGTTTCCGGCATGGAGGACAAAGAGATTTCCGTTCTGGAAGGCGAGTTAAAAGAGATTGCCCATGTAAAGGATGTTCTCTGGTACGGAAGTATTGCAGATTTATCTACGCCAATGGATATTCTTCCCGGGGATATCAAAGACGCGCTGAAAAATCCGGACACAGGAAGTTCCCTTTTGATCATTACCTTTGAGACTTCCATGTCAGCAGATGAGACGTTAGATGCGATTGAAGAAATCCGGGGACTGACCGAAAGGCAATGTCTCCTGAGCGGAATGTCGGCGGTGGTAACCGACATCAAAAAAATATGCAACAGCGAAGCGATTATTTATGTAATCATTGCCGTTCTCTTATCGGTACTGGTGCTGGGGCTTACTATGGACTCGTTTTTGATACCGGGGATTTTCCTTCTCAGCATAGGCATGGCAATCATTTACAATCTGGGAACAAACCGGATTGCCGGAGAAATTTCTTTTATTACCCAGGCTCTTGCTGCGGTGCTGCAGCTTGCGGTTACGATGGACTATTCCATTTTTCTCTGGCACAGCTACGAAGAAAATCAGGAGAGATATCCGGGGGATAAACAGCGTGCCATGGCACACGCCATTTCCCAGACAGTTACCTCTGTTGTAGGAAGTTCCATAACCACAATTGCCGGCTTTCTGGCTATGTGCTTTATGACATTTACCCTGGGTAAAGACCTTGGTATTGTCATGGCAAAAGGCGTAGTATTCGGGGTGATCGGATGCGTCACAATCCTTCCGGCTATGGTGCTTGTCCTGGATAAGTGGCTGGAGAAGACAAAACACAAACCGATCATTCCGGATCTTGGCAGGATCGGCGGTTTTGTGACAAAGCATTATCCGGTATTTATCCTTGTATTTCTTGTTGTGATCGGGCCGATGTTTTATGCCCAGAACCACAATCAGGTATACTACGATCTGATGGGAACGCTGCCGGAGGATCTGGAAAGCGTAATGGCAGGAAATGCCCTGGAAGAAGAATTTGATATGGGAGCTACCCATGTTGTGCTTGCAGACAGCAATCTTTCCGAAAAGAAAGCTTATCAAATGGAAAAAGAGCTGCAAGAAGTCAAAGGTGTCAAGCTGGCATTGGGGCTGGATGCGGTGACAGGACCTTTGATTCCGGATGTTATGGTTCCGGGCCATATCAGAGAAATATTAAATAACGGAACATATCAGATGGTTTATGTGATGTCGGAATACAAAACAGGTACCGATGAAGTAAATGCACAATGCGATGCAATCCGGGAAATCATAAAACGCTATGATGAAACGGCAATGCTTATTGGGGAGGCGCCTTGTACCCAGGATTTGATTACGATTACCGACAGAGATTTTAAAATTGTAAATGCGGCGTCTATCGTACTGATTTTTTTGATCATTGCCATTGTTTTAAAATCCGTTTCCCTTCCGGTTATTTTGGTTGCCGTAATTGAATTTGCAATTTTTATCAATATGGGAATTCCTTATTATACAAAGACGGTACTTCCCTTTATAGCGTCGATTGTAATTGGAACGATTCAGTTGGGGGCAACCGTAGATTATGCCATTTTGATGACGAATAAATATAAACGGGAGCGAAATCACGGTTTGGGCAAAAAAGAAGCCATTACGGCGGCTTTAAATCAATCCCTGCAGTCGGTATTTGTCAGTGCCCTCAGTTTCTTTGCAGCAACCTTTGGCGTAGGGCTTTACTCCAGTATTGACATGATCAGTTCCTTATGCATGCTGCTTGCCAGAGGCGCAATGATCAGTCTGCTTGTGGTTGCTTTTGTGCTTCCGGCGATGTTTATGGTATTTGACAAGTTAATTATAAAAACAAGTAAAGGTTTTCAATCAAAACAAAATTAAAATTTTTAGGAGGAAAAACATTATGAAATTAGCAGAATTAAAAGAAAAATTCAGAAATAAATATCTGATTCGTATTGTAGCAGGCGTTTTGGTTGTGACAATGGTTGGCACCGGTACTGCAGCAGGAACTGTATATGCAGCCAAAAACACAAAAACAGAAAATGAAGTGACGGAAGAAACCGAAAGCAGCGATAAGATTTCTCTGGAAGATATCATTTCAAAAGATGACAACGAAGAGGAAGAAACGGAAGTCGGAAAAGATGAGACTGTCTATATCATTGCAGACAGCACCGGAAAAGCCAAAGAGACCATTGTCAGCGAGTGGCTGAAAAACCCGGAGGGTAAAGACCAGCTAAAGGATACTTCCGATTTAAAGGAAATTGAAAATGTAAAAGGGAATGAAACCTTTACACAAAAAGGCAGCGATCTGACCTGGAAGGCAGACGGAAATGATATTTATTATCAGGGAAAGACAACAAAAGAGGCGCCTGTGACAGAAAAGATTACCTACTATCTGGATGGCAAAGAAATTTCGGCAGAGGATATTGCCGGAAAAAGCGGAAAAGTAAAAATACGTTTCGATTATACCAACCATGAAAAAGCAGGAGATGTGTATGTACCGTTTATGGTCATTTCCGGAATGGTATTAGACAGTAATTTTACAAATGTACAGGTGGCAAACGGAAAAGTTATTTCCAACGGAGACAGCAATATTGTAGTGGGCGCAGCATTGCCGGGCTTAAAGGAAAGCTTAAAGGTGGAAGACAGCGATTTTGCAGAAGATATTTCCATTCCGGAATACGTGGAAGTGACGGCAGATGCAAAAGATTTTGAACTGGATATGACGATGACTGTTGTGGCAGGAGCATCGGAATTTGCGTCAGGTTCCTCACTGGATTTCTCAGAGCTGGATGAAAAAATCGATGATCTGACGGATGCCATGGGACAGTTAAAAGACGGTTCCAGGGAATTAAGCGATGGACTGGATACCTTAAATCAGAAAACAGGAGAATTTTCTGACGGTATGAATACATTGCAAAGCGGAATTACGGCGTATACAGACGGAGCCGGAAAACTGGTCAATGGAATCAGCTCCCTGAAAGGACAGAGCGGATTGCTGATAAACGGAATCTCAGATCTGGTTTCCAGTGTAGGCACATTAAACAGTGGTGTAAAAACATTGGATAAAGCATTAAATACGCCGATGAGCGATCAGGAAAAGTCAGCAGCCATGGCGACCGCAAAGGAAGCGGCAGAGCGTGCAGTAGATGCGCAGTTTGCAGATCCTTCTAACCCACAGAGTTATCAGAATATCAAAAACCAGGCGGCAGATACGTTTTATGCCACGGTTACCGGGGATGCAGTAAAGCAGGCAGCGGCAGCGTCGGCAAAAGATGCGGCAGTGGCAGGAATCCAGGGACAGAAACCGGCAATTGCGGCAGCGGCAAAAGCGCAGGCGGAAGCAGGGATCCAGGGACAGAAACCGGCAATTGCAGCGGCAGCAAAAGAGCAGGCAGTGGCAGGGATCAGCGGCCAGTTAGACAGCATTGCGTCCGCTGCCAAAGACCAGGCAATCGCAGCAGCCGGCGCAGCCATATCGGATGATGTAAAAAATCAGCTGAAATCAGCATTCACGGCAGCCGGATATGTACAGGCGGCGCAGGCGGCAGGAATTACTGTAGAACAGGCAATGGCAGATGCGAACATTCAGGCATCTGTAGCCCAGACGGCAGAGA
>CAYQRG010000033.1:0-13768 GCA_964419645.1 uncultured Eubacterium sp. | reverse complement strand
GACAAATTGAAATCTGTTAAGCAAAACAAAGAAAGTTATATGAATTTACGGAGCAGAAATGAAAGATTTTATAGAACAAATTCAGGACTTAAGGTATTTAGATTGGGTAAACAGGAAAAACTCACTAGGAACGCCAGGCTGTTTTCTAAAAGCATATGAAGAAAAAAACGGGGAACAGATCTATTATAAAATGTCAAATTATGATAGCTACCGTGGAATATTTGGACATGAGTGCATCAATGAATTGATCGTATCCAGACTATTGCAAATATTAGAAATTCCACATTTAGAATATCAACTTGTTTTTTCAAAACTGTGTATTGACGATCAAGAAATAAAAGGTTATATTACCAAGTCCGTTAATTTTAGAAAGAAAAATGAAAAGAAAATAGCTTTTGATACTTATTATGAATTATATCGTGAAAAAAAAGAGAATCCATTTGAATTTGCAAAGAGACTTGGCTGGGAGCAGTATGTATATCAAATGATAATTGCTGATTATTTAATATGCAATAGAGACCGACATGGAGCCAATATAGAAATATTGTTAGATGAAAAGGAAAATCCAAGGCCTGCGCCTCTGTTTGATCATGGGTTATCTTTGTTGTTTTCCTGTTATAATAACCTGGACAGTATAAGAAGATTTGATATATTGGAAGATAAAATAGTAAATAATTTTATTGGTTCCAAATCTTTAGAGTATAATCTCAGTTTGCTCCCAAAAGGAAAAAGCTTTTTTGCCGGAGAATTAAAAGAAGAGCACAGAGACAAATTATTAAAAGGTTTAGAGCAGACTTTGCCGCAGGAACATTTGGATAAAATCTGGAAAATGATTTGGGAAAGGTGGAAAAAATATGTTGAAATTTGCAATTAAAAATGCATATTATTCCGGAAAAACGGTTGGATATTTATATTATGACGAAAAAAGCCGCGAGTATGAAATTGAAATACCGGAAACGGTAAAAAGTTATGAGGCCCCACTTATTCTCTCAGATTTTATCAAAAAAAACCAATACAGAATAGGGAAAGAGTGGAGTAAACGCTGGGTGTGCCAAAGAGTTGTACCGCCGGAACGGCAGAATATAGGACAAATTTTAAAGGTAAATCATATGAAAGAATATGATGAATTTGCATTCTTATTGAAAAATGAGGGAAGAAGTTGTCAGGATGAATGTTATATTGTAAAAGCAGATACATGACGGAAAAAGAGGAGGTTATCACATGACCAACTTTGATTATCTAAATCAAGAACCAAAATTCCAAACATTTGCAAACGCAGCCATTTCCGCAGAAAAAATTATAAAAATTGATCCGGAGGCAAGTGTTATCAACTGCCGTCGGGCTATGGAATTTGCCATTAAATGGATGTATTCCGTAGATAAATCTCTCGTAATGCCATATCGGGATAATTTAAACAGTCTCTTACATACAGATGAATTTAAAGATATTGTAGATAAAACTTTGTGGAAACGTTTGGATTTTATCAGACGTATGGGAAACAATGCAGCTCATGCGGGTAAAAAAATCACATTTGATCAGGCCTCCCTTTGTCTCCAGGATTTATTTATATTTTTGGATTTCATTGCATATTGCTATGGGGAACATTATGAGGAACGTACCTATGATGTTTCTCTATTGGAGCAGCAAACAAAGGTGCAAGCAGAACCTGCGGAGTTTTCTGATATAGATTTAGAGAAACTTATCGCAGAAAATAAAGCATTGAAGGAAGAATTGACTGCCAGACGGCAGGCCCAGGCTCCGGAATATGTCACAAAGCCGCTTGATTTATCGGAATATAAAACCAGAAAAATTTACATTGATTCTATGCTTGTAGATGCCGGCTGGATGGAGGGCAAAGACTGGATCAACGAATTGGAAATATCCGGCATGCCGAATCAGTCAGAAGTGGGTTATGCGGATTATGTATTGTTTGATGATGCACACAGGCCGCTGGCTGTCATTGAGGCCAAAAGGACTTGTGCTGACGTTTCCAAAGGACGCCAGCAGGCGACTTTGTATGCTGATTTGCTGGAAAAAAAGTATCAACGCAGGCCGGTTATTTTTTTGACAAATGGATTTGAAATTAGAATCATTGACGGGCAATATCCGGAACGAACATGTGCATCTATTTATTCCAAAAGGGATTTGGAAAAATGGTTTAATCTTCGTACGATGCGTATCGGTTTGAAAAATGTTGTAATTGATAAAACCATTGCCGGGAGATACTATCAGGAGGCTGCGGTGAAAGCCGTGTGCAATTCTTTTGATGAAAGAAACAGGAGAAAAGCACTTCTGGTTATGGCGACTGGTTCCGGAAAGACGAGAACGGTGATTGAGCTATGTCGTGTTTTGCTGGAGCGTGGCTGGGTGAAAAATATACTGTTTTTGGCAGATCGAAATTCTCTCGTAACCCAGGCGAAACGAAGTTTTGTGAATTTGCTGCCGGATCTTTCCAGCAGCAATATGTGTGAGAAGGACAGAGACCATAATGCCCATTGCATTTTTTCTACCTACCAGACGATGATGAATCTGATTGATGATACGAGAGACGAAGAAGGCAAGATTTTTTCCTGCGGACATTTTGATCTTGTAATCTGCGATGAAGCGCATCGATCGATTTATAACAAGTACCGGGATATCTTTACCTGGTTTGACGCTCCGCTGGTGGGACTGACAGCCACGCCAAAAGATGAAATTGACAAGAATACATATTCGGTGTTTGAGCTGGAGAGCGGCGTTCCCACTTATGGTTATGAACTTGCGCAGGCAGTGAAGGACGGTTATCTCGTTGATTTTCAATCCGTAGAGACCACTTTGAAATTTATTACCCAGGGAATTGCATATGATGAACTTTCTGAAGAAGAAAAGAGGATTTATGAAGATACCTTCCGGTCAGAAAACGGGGAAGTGCCGGATAGTATTGGAGCATCGGCTCTGAATACTTGGATTTTTAATGAGGATACCATAAAGAAAGTTTTGGATATCCTTATGAGGGAAGGCATTCAAATTGATTATGGACAGAACATCGGCAAGACGATTATTTTTGCCAAAAACCACGATCATGCAGAAAAAATCCTGGAAGTATTTCATAAGGAATATCCCCATCTGCCAAACGATTATGCAAAAGTAATTGATAATTACATTAATTATGCCCAAAGCGAAATTGATGAATTTTCTGATCCGGAGAAACTGCCTCAGATTGCGATATCTGTAGATATGCTGGATACCGGGATTGATGTGCCGCAAGTGTTGAATCTGGTATTTTTCAAAAAAGTAATGAGTAAGGCGAAATTCTGGCAGATGATAGGCCGTGGAACAAGGCTATGTCCGGGACTTTTGGATGGCGTTGATAAAGACAAGTTTTATATTTTTGACTTTTGCGGAAATTTTGAGTTTTTCCGTATGAACAAGGGAATGCCGGCTGGGAATCGGATTGCGCTGCAAGGGGCTATTTTCAATTTAGAATTTCAAATTGCATACAAACTTCAGGAACTGGAATACCAGACGGACCGTCTGATTGCATATCGAAACAAACTGGTGGAAGGCATGGCCCAAAAAGTGCAGGAATTGAACAGAGAGAATTTTGCAGTGCGCCAGCACATCCGATATGTAGACACTTATTCTTCCGTATCGAACTATAATGCGATTGCATATGAAGATACATTAGTGGTACAGACGGAACTTGCACCGCTGATTTTGCCGGAGGAAGATGAAGTCAGTGCAGTCAGATTTGACGCTTTAATGTATGGAATAGAATTGGCTTATCTGGCAGGCAAGAAATACGGAAAAGCAAGAAGCGATTTGTTAAAGCGGGTGAATGGAATTGCTGGTGTGGCAAACATTCCTGAAATTCAGGCGAAGTCAGATTTGATTTGGCAGATCCTTCACACAGATTATCTGGATACGGCAGGGATTAATGAATTTGAGTATATAAGAGAAGAGCTTAGGAATTTGATGAAATATATTCCACATATAACTACGAAATATGAGACTGATTTTACAGATGATATTTTGCATATAGAGTGGAAGGAATCTGAACTTGAAAATGACGAACTGGCCAATTACAAAGCAAAGGCAGAATATTATGTGAGAGAACATCAGGATGATACTGCCATTGCAAAGTTGAAAACGAATCAGCCGCTCACCGGGGAAGATATTAAGAGTCTGGAAGAAATATTGTGGAGCAAGCTTGGCACAAAAGAAGACTATGAAAAAGAGTATGGAGAGAAACCTTTGGGTGAATTTGTCCGGGAGATTGTTGGTTTGGATATGAATGCGGCTAAAGAGGCGTTTTCTGAGTATTTGGGAAGCGCCAACTTAGACAGTCGCCAGATTTATTTTGTCAATCAGATTATTGAATACATTGTACATAATGGTATCATGAAAGATTTTTCCGTATTGCAGGAATCTCCTTTTACAGATCGGGGAAGTGTGGTAGATATTTTTACGGACCTGACGGTATGGATAGGAATCCGAAAGGTGATCGAGCAGATTAATGCAAATGCAGCAGCATAAAAAGCGTGAAATAATTAAGAGCCGGAATCCGACCAACAGCGGATTTTCCGGCTCTTTATGTATGATATGAAAGTTAATTATCTATCATTTTCAATATGGTTTCCAGATCAGCGATCAATTCCTGGGAATAGGCTGCAGCGTCATTGCAAAGCTGCTCTGCTGTATCATAATCATCCTGATCTAATGCGTCAATTACCTGTCCGCCATATTTGTGGAATTTTTCGTGCTTGCTGCCAAGGGCATCCCAGATTGGCTTAGCGTTTGGAATGTTCGGCGTCATGGCATAATAAAAATGTCCAAAACCGCATTTGGTGGAATCTAACTGCAGAGGCATGATACTGCGTTTGTAAACCATGTTTTGCAGATTCCTAAGCCACGTTCTGTGGGCTGTAATGGCATTTCGGATATGTTTTGCAAATTCTTTGCCTTTCAACTGGAAAAATGTATCTTCTGACATAAAGCCCATTTGCTTCACAGAATCATCCAATGTTTTTTCAATGTCCACAACCGGTTCGGTAGCAGTTTTTAATTCTTGGCTGACATTGCGCATAAAGTCGGTGCTGTCCTTTAACTGGTTTTCCATTTGGGACATAGAGTGGCCGATTTCTTCGCTGACAGCAGTAATGGAACTCATAGAATCATCTACGATGGAAACGCGGGATTGATTCTCGTCATTTAATGCCCATACATTGTTGATCTTTTCTGTCATTGTCCCAAGGGCTGTTATTGTTTCTGCGGCACTGTTGGAGCTTTTCTTGGAAGCGTCCTTAATTGCATCTACAAAAGATCCCATATTACCATTGAGCTCCTGTGTTTTAGCCGCCAGTTCACGAATTTCAGCAGCTACAACGGCAAAGCCCCTTCCTGCCATGCCAGCTCTGGCTGCTTCGATCGAGGCATTTAAAGAGAGCAGATTGGTCTGCATGGAAATAGAGTCGATCCCTGCGATGACCTCGCTCATGTGGCTGATCACGTTTAACAGGTTGTCTAAATCTGACTGCATGGCCCGAGAGATCTCAATCGTCTGGGCGGAAAGTTCTCGGATGCCGGTCAGTTCATTCTGGCAATCTTCTATCTTGGAATGTACTTCTTTGATCTCAGAAGAAACATTTACAATCGTGCTTGTGAGAGAATCCTGCTGATTGTTTGAGTTGGCGGAAGCAGAATCAGAAGATGCGCCGAATAATGCTTCGGTGGCAGATTCTATATCCTGGGTGATCGTAAGTATTTTGTCTGTTTCATGCTGCATTGTTAAATCCAGAGAACTGATCTGCATAACTGCTTTAATATTTTTTTCAAAAATTTCTACAAATTGTTCCCGTGCATTTAAAAGTCGTTGGTAGATACTGTCTAGTTCAGGATCTTTGGAATAATCGGCAGGTCTCAGTTGGGAAACTGCTTTAATAAGTTCTGAATTGTTCTTTCCAATCGGCATTTGGTAACCTCTCTTTTCTGGGTATTAGTTAATAGGATTTATCAAATGTAAAATTTGTATGATATAAGACTAATATAATAAATTTTCGGCTTTTTTGCAACTGTTTTAGCCATTTTCTACTGGTATATTCTGACAAAGTAAAAATTCATTGACTTTTACAGTATTCTGCACCATACTGTCATAAAAGACCGAGCCGAAGGCAGGCTTTATGGAGGGAAATATGGAAAAAAGATCATATGAGGTCGCATTGTTTGATCTGGACGGTACGCTGATCGATTCCGGAGAAGGCATTACCAATTCTGTAGCATACTCCTTGAGAAAATTTGGTATTGAAATAAAGGATAAAACAGAATTGTATCGGTTTATTGGACCGCCGCTGCATGAATCTTATGAAAAGTTCTATGGATTTTCAAAGGAAAAGGCGAAAACAGCGGTAGAATATTACCGGGAATATTATCGTGAAAAAGGGATTTTTGAAAATCAGGTTTATGAGGGCGTGGAGGAGCTTTTGAAAACATTGTACGATGCCGGAAAGCTCTTGATAGTAGCTACGTCTAAGCCAAAACTGTTTGCAGAACAGATTTTAAATTATTTAGATCTTGCAAAATATTTTACCTATATTGCAGGAGCTAATATGGACGGAACCATGACGAAAAAAGCAGAAGTGATTCAGTATGCACTTACGACTGCCGATGTATCAGATTTTTCAAAAGCAGTTATGATCGGAGACAGAGAACATGACATTTTAGGGGCAAAAGCAGTTGGGGTTGATGCGATTGGAGTATTGTTTGGGTATGGAGATTATGAGGAGCTGAAAAATGCCGGTGCAGACTATATTGTGAAAAAAGCAGAAGAGATTGCGGCTATTTTCTGATAATATAGTAATTATTTAGACTGTTTTTACCGATATAATAAATAGTAATATACCCAGAGGGTTATGAATGGATTCATCTATAGTTTCAGGGAGGAACGAGTTATGAGTAGTGTAACGGTAAACAGCGGGTTTGGCGGGACCGTAGGAAATGCGTCCGTTGTGACGACGAGAAGCAGCACAACAGGCAGGGCAAGAGCAGGAAATAACCAGTCCAAAAAACCAAAAAAACAATTGAAATACAATCCAAGAGAAATTTCTAATCAGCTGGCATTGGCGAAGAAATCCAGAAATGCAGCCGTCGTTCTGGCAAGAGCGAGGATTAAGGTAGGAGTGCTGCAGCAGGCATATGCTTCCGGACAGTATAATCAGTCGGAAGTGCGGATTGCCATTGCCCATGCCAAGCGAATGGTAGAATGCGCCCGTGTTAAGACGAACAATTTAAAAGAAGAAGAGATACTCAAGAGACGCAATGACAGAGATCACAACAACGGGGAACAGAAGAAAAGAAATGAAGTTAAGCGCCGTGTAAGGCAAAAGGAGCAGGGACTGAAAGCAAAGATTTCTTTAGAGGAGACTCAGCAGGTTCTAAAGGAGAAGGCAAGAAAGCAGCAGCTTCTCCAGAAACGCCGGATGCATCGGAATGATGAACAGCGGAGAATTACAGAAGCAGATATGAAATATTTGCAAGATCAAATAAACAACAATCAGTCAGACAAATCCGTCAGATACGAGGGAGTTTCTTTGGATTTGAGTTCAGTTGCAGCGCAAATGGCAGAATTGCAACAGTTAGAGAAGCAAATTGAACGTGAGGCTGAAATGGAAGTAGAACTGGAATATGCCGCTATGGATAACGGAAGCACATCCACTGCCGCGGTATCAGACGGCGGAGCTGCCCTGGCAAGTATGGATCTGGGAGGCGGCGAAGCACCGGTTTCCGTGGATATTATGGTGTAAGGATATTTTTATAGAAAAATAAGAAACCAGATGAAGCGTGGATTGCTTCATCTGGTTTGTGCAAAAATTATGCCATTGCGTTCGCCTTTTTATATTTGTAGATCATTTCCGCATGTTCCTGCTCTTCTGTCTGGATGTGGTTTAAAAGCTTGCGGACTTCACTGTTGCCGAATTGGAAGACATTGGTGTTGTAGTCGGCAGATACCATTTTTTCATTTCCGATACTGTCTGAGCAAAGAAGGGCATCGTGTTGTTTGTCCGTCTGATTGGAACCTGCGGCATAAGCGGCTTTTGGCTGGTAGGTATCTGCTTTGGAAGCAGCAGAATTTGTTGATTTGTAGGAGGGCATCTGTCCTTCTATCAACTGACCGAGGAACTGATAATGTTCCTGTTCGTCTTTGGCAATTTCTTTAAACAAATCTTTTAAGCAGCCGTCTTTGGCGGTGTTGGCACACAGGTTGTAGTGTTCCATGCAGACTTTTTCCTGTGTTTGCAAATCTTTTAAAATCGTGTTTTCTTTTTCTGTCAGAATCATAATTATCTCCTTATTAATTTAAAATTTTTAGTTCAAAAACAGTATTGGTTATTTTTTCAAAAAATATGCATAAATTTGGAGGATTACTTTGGATAAATATCAGGTTTTAAAAAAATACTTTGGTTACGATCTGTTTCGGGAGGGGCAGGAGGAGATCATAGATACTCTGCTGGCCGGGCAGGACGTTTTTGGCATTATGCCCACTGGGGCAGGAAAATCTCTTTGCTATCAGGTACCTGCGCTTTTAATGGAGGGAATTACAATCGTAGTTTCACCGCTGATTTCTCTGATGAAGGATCAGGTGGGAACCTTAAATCAGGCAGGCATTCATGCAGCATTTTTTAACAGTACCTTAAGTGCGGGACAGTATAGAAAGGCGTTGGAGTTTGCCAAAAAAGGAACCTACAAAATTATTTATGTGGCGCCGGAACGCCTGTTGCTGAAAGAATTTCTGGAATTTGCCTTGCAGGTTGACATTTCTATGGTAACTGTGGATGAGGCCCATTGCGTATCCCAGTGGGGACAGGATTTTAGGCCTTCTTATTTGAAGATCACTGAGTTTATCCATTTGCTGCCAAAACGGCCGGTAGTCGGCGCGTTTACGGCAACAGCCACAAGAGAAGTCAGGGAAGACGTATTGGCGGCATTGGAACTGCAGGAACCAAAGATCGTTGCCACAGGATTTGACCGGAAAAATCTCTTTTATCAGGTAAGCGCCAAACCGGATAAATTTGCAGAAGTGATGCAATACCTGACTGAACATCCTATGGAGAGTGGAATTATCTATTGCCTGACGCGAAAAATTGTGGAGGAAGTTTGTGCTAAACTTCTTCAAAACGGCATACCTGCCACCAGATATCACGCCGGCTTGTCTGATTATGAACGGCAGAAAAATCAGGACGATTTTTTGTATGATGTATCTCCTGTTATGGTAGCGACAAATGCATTTGGAATGGGGATTGACAAATCCAATGTGCGGTTTGTCATTCATTACAATATGCCAAAAAATATCGAGAGTTATTATCAGGAGGCCGGCAGAGCAGGAAGAGACGGAGAAGAGGCTAGCTGTATTTTGCTGTATGCGCCAAAAGATGTGGTGCTGAATCAGTTTTTGATCGACCAGGAAACAGAAAATGAGATGCTGACGGAAGAGGAAATGGAGTTGGTCAAGGAGAGGGACAGAGAGCGGTTGAAACAGATGACGTTTTACTGTACGACGAATGGCTGCCTCAGGGAATTTATTTTACGGTATTTTGGAGAATATACGACAAATTATTGTAAAAAATGTTCCAACTGCCTGACGGAATTTGAGGAAATCGACATTACAAAAACGGCTCAGGCAATCGCGGCATGTGTACAAAGCAGCCGGCAGCGGTTTGGTATGACGGTAATTACAGAAACTCTTCACGGTAGTCAGTCCTCGAAATTGAAACAAAATGGGATGATAGAAAATAAGTATTTCGGCAGTCTTGCAGATGTTCCCGTCTACCGGATTCGCCAAGTGATGCAGTTTTTAAGCCATCAGGGATATATTCTGGTGACCAAAGACCAGTATCCTATCGTCAAGCTGACAGAGAAGTCCAAAGAGCTTTTTGAAAATGTTCCGGTTATGATGAAGGCTGCAAAAGAAGTAGAGAAAAAGCCGTTTGCCGGCAAAATAAAAAAAGGAAAAAGTCAAAAGAACAGCAATCTTGCAGGAACGGATTATGCTTTGTTTGAGGAACTGCGGAAACTGCGTATGGAAATTGCAAAAACAGAAAAGGTACCGCCTTATATTGTATTCAGCGACAAGTCATTGAGGGATATGTCGGTAAGAAAGCCGAAAACAAAAGATGCGTTTTTGGCGGTCAATGGTGTGGGAGAACATAAATGTCAGAAATACGGAAAGCGTTTTTTGGAGACGATTGCAAAATGGGAGCAAAAGAATAGATAATAAAAATCCCTGCAGCCGGATGACTCCGGCCCAGGGGAGGAGGAAAGGTAATGTATGAAAACCCGTTTGGGATTGTTTTTTGTCGGAGCCGACCGAGCCCCGCAGGACTTTACAACTCCTTTGTTTATGTAGTATAGTATAAATGGAAATTATGTTTTTAATTTGAATAAATATGGAAAATTTCGTTAAGATTCTAAAGATTTCATGAAGAAAGAAAAGAGGCGATTCGTTTATGTATCAGGCAAATGCAAACAGATATGATACCATGGAATACAATCGATGCGGAAAGAGCGGCCTAAAGCTGTCTCTTCTTTCGTTGGGATTGTGGCACAATTTTGGAACGACTTCCAATTTTGAAAATATGAAAAATATGTGCACGGCGGCGTTTGATGCAGGCATTACGCATTTTGATCTGGCGGACAATTACGGACCGGTAAACGGAGCGGCAGAAGAGAATTTCGGAAGGATTTTGGATTGGGGGCTTCGTCCTTACCGGGATGAAATCGTGGTTTCCACAAAAGCAGGACATGAAATGTGGCCGGGCCCTTACGGGGACTGGGGTTCCAAAAAGCATCTGGTGGCTGGATTGGATCAGAGTTTAAAACGTATGAAATTGGATTATGTGGATATTTTTTATCATCACAGACCAGATCCTAATACACCGTTAGAAGAGACGATGCTGGCGTTAGATGGAATCGTAAGAAGCGGAAAAGCATTATACGTGGGACTTTCCAAATATGATAGTGAGCAGACAGAGGCAGCAGTGAAGATTTTAACGGAACTGAAAACGCCCTTTATCATTCATCAGGACAGATATTCGCTTTTTGAGCGGACGATTGAAAAGAACGGTCTGAAACAGTATATTGCAGACCATGGATATGGAATGATCGTTTTCTCACCTCTGGCGCAGGGAATGCTGACAGATAAATATCTCCATGGTATACCGGAAGACAGCAGGATCAAGAAGGACGGCAGATTTTTGAAGGAAAGTTCGCTTACAGAAGAGAAATTACAGCAGATTGCAGCCCTGAATGAAATCGCTGCGAATCGAGGCCAGTCTTTGGCACAAATGGCATTATCCTGGGTACTGCGGGACGGCGTGGCAACTACTGTTTTGATTGGCGCTTCCAGAGCGGAGCAGATTTTGGAAAATGTGAAAATCGTAGGTAAGACCAATTTTACAACAGATGAATTAGAGGCGATTGAAAAAATCTGTGGATGAAAAGAAAGAGAAAGGTAGGGGATTCACGAAACGTAGTGAGTCCCTTTTTTGCACCCTGAGTTTAAAAAAGATAAATCTAAAAAATTTCAAAAAGTTCTTGACAACTAATAAGTGTTAGCATATACTAACCTTGAAAAAGAAAAGTAAAGAGAATCTGAGATACAAGAGGGAGATGAGTATATGCCGTTATCAATGGTAAAACAGGGAGAGGCCAATGTCATAAGAAAAGTAGGCGGAAAAGAGGAAACCCGCAGGTTTTTAGAGAACCTTGGATTTGTTACGGGAGGATTAGTAACAGTTGTATCTGAAATTGGTGGGAATATGATCGTGAATGTGAAGGATTCACGGGTTGCCATTGGAAGGGATATGGCGAATAAGATTATGGTATAAAGCCCTCCGGGCATCCCTTTATGTGCTGAAAAACGCACAATGATAAGGAAAGGAGAATATTATGAAGACGTTAAGAGAAGTTGCCTGCGGAGAAACCGTAAAAGTGAAAAAACTTTCCGGCGAAGGTCCGGTAAAGAGACGCATCATGGACATGGGAATCACGAAAGGCGTAGATATTTTTGTGCGAAAAGTAGCGCCGTTAGGTGATCCGGTGGAAGTGACTGTCCGGGGATATGAACTGTCGCTGCGGAAAGCAGATGCAGAGATGATTGAAGTAGAATAATTTTTTTGACCATATGTTAGTGTAGACTAATTTTTGATTGTTAAGACGAACAAGACAGGAGGAGTGAGGAAATGGCAATTAAGATTGCATTAGCAGGGAATCCAAACTGCGGTAAAACGACATTATTTAATGCGCTTACGGGCTCTAACCAGTTTGTGGGAAACTGGCCCGGAGTGACGGTTGAGAAAAAAGAAGGTAAGTTAAAGGGACATAAAGATGTTATTATCATGGATTTACCGGGCATATATTCTTTGTCCCCATACACATTAGAAGAAGTGGTGGCGAGAAATTATCTGATTACAGAACGGCCGGACGCTATTATCAATATTGTAGACGGCACAAATATCGAGCGAAATCTGTATTTGTCAACACAGCTTATGGAACTTGGCATTCCTGTTGTTATGGCTGTCAATATGATGGATATTCTGGAAAAAAACGGTGACCAGATACATATTGAGAAGCTGAGCCAGAAATTAGGCTGTGAAGCAGTGGAAATTTCCGCATTAAAAGGAACCGGCATTGAGAAGGCTGCAGAAAAGGCAGTGGCCTTAGCACAAAAGAAAACTACATCTACGCCGGTGCATGAATTTCATGAAGAAGTAGAGAAGGTAATTCATGCAGTAGAAGAGAAACTTGATTTTGACGTGGAACAAAGCCAGAAAAGGTTTTTTGCAATTAAATTATTGGAAAAAGATGATAAAATTTCGGGGCAGATGAAGAAGGTTCCGGATGTATCCGCAGAGATCAAGGCATTGGAAGAAACATTTGATGACGATACGGAAAGCATTATCACGAATGAAAGATATGAATATATTTCGTCCATCATTGGCAGCTGCTGTACCAAAAATAAAAAGCAGGCCTTATCTGTTTCCGACAAAATTGACAGAATTGTCACAAACCGGATTCTTGCGCTTCCAATCTTTGCAGTAGTAATGTTTTTGGTGTATTATGTATCTGTAACCACGGTAGGAACATGGGCGACAGACTGGGCAAACGATGGTGTGTTTGGAGAGGGCTGGAGTTTGTTTGGGCTTGAAATTCCCGGTATTCCGGTGATTGTAGAGAATGCATTGAATGCAGTCGGCTGTGCAGACTGGCTGCAGGGGCTGATCTTAGATGGTATTATCGGCGGTGTGGGCGCTGTCCTTGGATTTGTGCCGCAGATGCTTGTGCTGTTTATTTTCCTGGCATTCTTAGAGGCTTGCGGATATATGGCAAGAGTTGCGTTTATTATGGACCGTATTTTCCGTAAATTCGGTCTTTCCGGCAAATCTTTTATTCCGATGCTGATTGGAACAGGATGCGGCGTTCCCGGCGTTATGGCATCGAGAACGATTGAAAACGACAGAGACCGTAAAATGACGATTATGACCACTACGTTTATTCCCTGCGGAGCAAAACTTCCGATCATAGCATTAATTGCAGGCGCATTTTTCGGCAATTCCGGATGGATATCTTTCAGCGCATTTTTCGTAGGAATTGCAGCAGTCATCTGCTCCGGTATTATTTTGAAAAAGACAAAGATGTTTGCAGGGGAGCCGGCGCCTTTCGTTATGGAACTTCCGGCATATCACCTTCCGACCGTTGGAAATGTTTTGAGAAGTATGTGGGAACGGGGCTGGTCCTT